>JAKZWH010000068.1:0-2981 GCA_047515615.1 Acidimicrobiales bacterium
CTGCCCTTCGAGCGAGTCAGCCCGTCGATCCACACCATGGGGCGGCGCGGCCGCGTCCTTCACCGGATGGCGAACCCGGCGAGGACGCCGGCAGTGGTCGTGGCCTCGGCTCGGGCGCTGGCCCAGTTTGTGGCCTCGGAGGCGGCTGCCGGCCCGATCACCCTGCGCCGCGGCGACTCCGTCGACCAACTGGGGCTGGTGCAGCGCCTGTCGGAGTTCGGGTACCGCAGAGAGCACCAGGTGGAGCACCGGGGGGAGATGGCCGTTCGGGGCTCGATCGTCGACGTGTATCCCTCGACGGCCTCGGCGCCGGTGCGCATCGACTTCTGGGGAGACGATGTGGACCGGGTCGCGGAGTTCTCGGTGGGCGACCAGCGGTCGACGATTTCCTTGGACCAGGTCGAGGTGTATCCGGCCCGGGAGCTGCGACCCGACGGGGCCATGCGGCGGCGGGCCGCATCGCTGGTGGCGAGCCAGCCCTGGGGCCGCGAGCAGTGGGACCGGCTGGCCGAGGGCGAGCTTTTCGAAGGGATGGAGTCGTGGTGGCCGTGGCTGGCCGAGCCGCCTGCGGTGGTGCCCGGCCTGCTGCCCGCCGGCGGCGCTCTGGTCCTAGTCGAGCCCCGCCGCCTCGCCGACAGGGTCGCGGAGATCCTCGCCGAGGAGGAGGACCTCGCCGCCGGCCTGGCCAAGACTTGGAACGCCGACGCCTCCGGGATGCCCAGGCTGCACGCCGCCTTCGACCAACTGGTCGCGGCGGCCGACGCGCCGGTGTGGAGGCTGCCCGCGGCGCCGGACTCGCCGGGCGCGCCCGCTCTGGCCGCCTCGGGCTGGGACCGGGTGCACGGCAGCGTCGAGCCTTTGGCGGCGCGCCTTCGCGACTTGGCCGCCGCGGGCTACCGAGTCGTGCTGGGGGCGCCCGGCGCTTCGGTCGCTCGCCTGAGCGGCCTGCTAGCCGAAAGGGGCGCCAGCGTCGAGTCCCTGGAGGCGATTCTCGGCCGGGGCGCGGTCCTGAGCGAGATCAAGCTGGCCCTGCTCGCCGAGACCGACGTGACCGGCCGGCGGCGCGCTCACCGGCCGCCGCGGACCCGTTCCCGCGACCAGCGCCGCTTCCTCGACGACCTCGTGCCCGGGGCGTTCGTGGTGCATCAGCACCACGGCGTGGCCCGCTTCGAGGGAATGGTGCGCCGCGCCATCGGCGGACATGAGCGCGAGTACCTGCTCCTCGCCTACAGGGGGGGAGACCGGCTCTATGTGCCCTCCGACCAGATCGCCTCGATCCGCCACTACACCGGAGGCGAGGCCCCGGCGCTGTCGCGGATGGGGGGCTCCGACTGGGCGGCGGCCAAGAGCCGGGTGAGGCGGGCCGTGGCCGAGATCGCCCAGGAGCTCGTGGTGCTCTACCAGAAGCGCATGACCACCGCAGGGCACGCCTTCGACCCCGACACCCCTTGGCAGCGCGAGCTCGAGGAATCCTTCGAGTTTCAGGAGACCCGCGACCAGCAGCTGGCCATCGACGATGTGAAACGCGACATGGAGCGGCCGGTGCCGATGGACCGCCTCCTAGTGGGGGACGTGGGCTTCGGCAAGACCGAGATCGCGGTGCGGGCCGCGTTCAAGGCGGTGCAGGCCGGCCGCCAGGTGGCGGTGCTCGTGCCCACGACGCTGCTGGCCCAGCAGCACACCCAGACGTTCCGCGACCGCTACGGACCCTTCCCTGTACGTGTAGAGACTCTCAGCCGGTTCCTGACTCCCGGGCAGGCCCGGGAGGTGGTGCGGGGACTCGAGGCGGGCGAGGTGGACGTGGTTGTGGGCACCCATCGGATGCTGTCGGCCGACGTGCGCTTCAAGCGCCTCGGGCTGCTGATCGTCGACGAGGAGCAGCGCTTCGGGGTCCGGCACAAGGAGGCCATCAAGTCGATGAGGGCCGACGTGGACGTGCTCACGCTGACGGCCACACCCGTGCCGCGCACCCTGGAGATGAGCCTCACGGGCATCCGCGACATGTCGCTTCTCGACACCCCTCCCGCGGATCGCCAGCCAATCCTCACCTACGTCGGCGAGCAGGCCCACCGCCCCGCGGAGGAGGCCATCCGGCGCGAGCTGCTTCGCGAGGGACAGGTCTTCTACGTCCACAACCGGGTGGCCGACATCGAGCACGTCGCCGACCGGGTGCGCCGGTTGGTGCCCGAGGCCCGCGTGGCGGTGGCCCACGGCCAGATGGATGAGGGCACGCTGGAGCGAGTCGTTCTCGACTTCGCCGATTACCGCTACGACGTCCTGGTGTGCACGACCATCATCGAGTCGGGCATCGACATGCCCACCGTCAACACTCTGGTCGTGGACCGCGCCGACCGCCTCGGCCTCGGCCAGCTCCACCAGATCCGCGGCCGGGTGGGCCGGTCCGGCCGGAGGGCGTACGCCTACCTGTTCCACCCCGTCGACACCATCCTCAGCGAGGAGGCCTACGAACGGCTCAAGACCATCGGGGAGGCGACCCAGTTGGGGTCGGGATACCGGATCGCCATGCGCGACCTTGAGATCCGGGGCGCGGGCAACCTGCTGGGCGAGGCCCAGTCGGGGCACATCGCCGCAGTTGGATACGACCTGTACTGCCGCCTCGTGAATGAGGCGGTGGCAGAGCTGCGTGGCGAGACCGTCCCCGAACCGCCCGAGGTGAGCATCGAGGTCCCGGTCGACGCGCACATCCCTGCCGACTACATCGGGCGGGAGGCGGCTCGCCTCGAGGCCTACCGCCGCCTCGCGGCGGCCACGGAGCTGTCCGAGCTTGCCGACATCAGGGCCGAGTGGATCGACCGGTTCGGCCCCGTGCCCGAGGCGGCCGAGGCGCTGCTGTCCATCGGGAGGCTCCGGGTCGAGTGTCTGCGCCATGGCGTGTCCGAAGTGGTTGTCACCCGCCGCGGCGGCGGCCCGCTGTCGGCGGCGCGCTACGCAGCCCGCCTCGCGCCAGTGGAACTGCCGGC
>JAKZWH010000069.1:0-2757 GCA_047515615.1 Acidimicrobiales bacterium
AGGCCGACGGCGGGCGCATCTCACGCCACGAGTACCGCCATCTGTTCCATCTGCTGGTCTTCGCCGGGAACGAGACCACCCGCACGGCCATCAGCCACGGAGCCATGGCCCTGGCCGCCCATCCCGACCAGTGGCAGCGGATCCTGGACAACTCTGAGCTGATCGAGACGGCCACCGAGGAGGTGATTCGCTGGGCCACCCCGGTACTGCACATGCGCAGGACGGCCGCGGCGGACTGCGAGCTGGCCGGAACCCGGATCGCGGCTGGCGACAAGGTGGTGATGTGGTACGGCTCGGCCAACCGCGATGAGGCCGCATTCACTGATCCCTTCCGTTTCGACGTGGGTCGAACCGACAAGGAGCACTTCGCTTTCGGGGGCGGCGGACCGCACCTGTGCCTGGGCGCGTTCCTGGCCCGCCTGGAGGTCTCGGTCCTGCTGGAGGAGATGGCGGCTCGGCGTTTGTTCCTCGAACAGCTCGGCGAGCCCGTCCGGGTGGCGTCGAACTTCGTCCACGGCGTCCTGTCGGTGGAGATGGTCCCGGCAGGTGCGCCATGAGCGACGACCTAGTGCGCGTCGCGGTGGACGCCGAGTCCTGTGTGGGCGGGGGCCAGTGCGAGATGCTCGAGCCCGACGTGTTCCTGCTCGACGACGATGAGGCCGTGTCGTCGGTGATCGGCACTGGCACCCTGCCCCGGGACCGGGCCGAGGTGGTGGTCTACCGGTGTCCCGGTGCCGCCATATCCATCGTCGGCCCCGCCCCCCGGCCGGACTCGGCAACCGAGGAGTCTGCATGAAGGTCTACGACAACTGGATCGACGGAGCCTTCGCGGCTCCTGCCCACGGGCGTCGCATGACCACGGCCAATCCGTTCACCGGGGAGGTCTGGGCCACCGTCGCCGACGACGCCGATGCTGTCGACGCCGCCGTGGGCGCGGCCCGCCGGGCCTTCGAGGGCGCGTGGTCAAAGACGCCAGCCGCGGAGCGGGCACGGCTCATGCGACGACTGGGCGAGATCCTCACCAGGGACGCCGACGAAATGGCCGTCGTCGAGACGCGCGACAACGGCAAGATCATCCGCGAGACTTCGGCGCAGGCCAAGAGCCTCCAGAGCTACCTCGACTTCTTCGCCGGCCTGGCCGACAAGGTCTGCGGCGAGCAGATCCCCAGCCCCTCGCCGAACTTCCTCGTCTACACCGAGAGGGTGCCCGTCGGGGTCGTGGGCGCGATCATCCCCTGGAACTCGCCCCTGCTCCTTCTCACGTGGAAGCTGGCGCCCCTTCTGGCCGCGGGCTGCACCGCGGTGGTCAAGCCGTCCGAGCTGACGTCGGCCACCGCCCTCCTGCTCGCCGAGCGGGCCGGCGAAGCCGGATTCCCGCCCGGGGTGATCAACGTCGTCACCGGCGGCCCCGCGGTTGGCGCGGCCCTGACCGCTCATCCCGGGATCGACAAGATCACCTTCACCGGAGGCGGCGCGACCGCCCGCCATGTGGCCCGCGCCGCGGCCACGAACCTGGTCCCGACGGTGCTGGAGCTGGGCGGCAAGTCGCCCCAAATCATCTTCGAGGACGCCGACCCTGAGGCCGCGGCCAACGGCCTGCTGGCGGGGATCTTCGCGGCCAGCGGCCAGACCTGCGTGGCCGGGTCGCGCGCCTACGTCCAGCGCGGCATTGCCGACGACATCGTCTCCCGGGTCACGGCCCGGGCCGACGAGCTCGTGCTGGGCGACCCGTCGGATCCCGCCACCGAGATGGGCCCGGCCGCTTCTGACGGGCAGCGCGACCGGATCCTGGCCATGATCGACCAGGCCCGCTCCGAGGGTGCCACCATCGCCGCGGGCGGGGTGGTCGACCCGGTGCTGGGAGGCCGGTTCGTGCGCCCGACGGTCATCACGGGCGTCACCAACGCCACGACCATCGTGCGTGAGGAAGTCTTCGGCCCGGTGCTGGCCGTCATGGCCTTCGACGATGAGGACGAGGCCGTGGCTTTGGCCAACGACTCCGACTTCGGCCTGGCCGCCGGAGTGTGGACGCTCGACGTTCGCCGAGCCCATCGGATGGCCAGGGCACTCGACGCCGGCACGGTGTGGGTCAACACCTACCGCAACGTCAGTTATGTGGCTCCCTTCGGCGGGTTCAAGCAGTCCGGATACGGCAAGGACAACGGCCGCGAGGCCCTCGACGGCTACCTGAAGACCAAGACCGTCTGGGTGGAGCTCACCGGCGCCACCCGCGACCCGTTCGTGCTCGGATAGTCCGGCGTGCCCGAGCGGCTCCTCGCGCCCGCAGACCTCTCGGATCCGGGGACTTTCTCTGAAGGCATTCCCCAGGCCGCCTTCGCCGAGATGCGGGCCCGCCCCCAGTTGAGCTGGACGCCGCCCAGCGGCGGCGACCGCATCGGCTTCTGGTCGGTCACCCGCCACGCGCCGGTGTCGGAGGTCTCCCGCGACACCGACGTGTACTCCTCGGCGGTCGGCCACATACAGATATACGACATCGACTCCGACGCCCTGTCGGCCCGGGCGTCGATGATCGACCTCGACCCTCCGGTGCACACCCGTCTGCGGCGCCTGGTCAGCTCGGCGTTCACTCCGCGCCACGTGCAGTCGTATGAGGCCGCGGTGCGATCCAGGATCGCCGGGCGCCTCGACGCGCTGGTGCAGGCCGGCGGCGGCGACTGGGTGGAGGCGGTGGCGGCGCCGATACCGATCGGAGTTATCTGCGACATCATGGGCGTGCCCGAATCGGACCACGACTAC
>JAKZWH010000070.1:0-4970 GCA_047515615.1 Acidimicrobiales bacterium
GATCAGGTCGCCCGCGTGGAACCCGCCGCCGGTGGTCGCGGCCGCGGCCAGGGCCGCTCCCCCCGAGTCGAGCGCGGTCCCGAGGACGACGGCCTTAACGCCGTTCAATTCCCTGATCGACACGGCCAGGTCGCGCAGACCGTCACGGCCGACGTCGTCGACGCGGGCGACCACCACGCCGTCCACGGCCGCGGCGGCGAGTTCCGGCGCCCGCCCGAGCGCCGCCCGGCGCCTCAGCTCCGCCACTTCGGCCCGCAGGGCCTTGGTCTCGCTCTGGCGCTTGGCCACGCCGTCGGCCAGTTCGGCAGAGGGCACTCCCAGCGACCGGGCCACCTCGTGTATCAGCGACTGCTGGCTGCGCAGCAGGTCGAGAGTGTCGCGGCCGGTGATGGCCTCCAGCCGACGGATGTTGGCGCCGATCGAGGCCTCGGACGTGATGTGGAAAGCACCGATGTCGCCTAGAGCCCGCACGTGGGTGCCGCCGCACAGCTCCACCGAGTGGCGGCCGGCCTCGAGCACCCGCACCATGTCGCCGTACTTCTCGCCGAAGAAGGCGATGGCGCCCAGCTGCTGGGCGCGGTCGATGGTGGTCTCGAAGTGGCGGCACGACGCGTTGTCGAGCACCTCGGAGTTCACCAGATCCTCCACCTCGATGATCTGGGAACGCGTGAGGGCCTCGTAGTGGCTGAAGTCGAAGCGGAGCCGGTCGGGGCCGACCCAGGACCCCTGCTGCTTGACGTGCTCGCCGAGGATCTCCCGCAGCGCCCAGTGCAGTATGTGGGTGGCAGTGTGGTTGCGGCGGATGGCGGCCCGGCGCCCGGCGCCCACCGAGGCAGTCACCTCGTCACCGGCCCGCAGCTCGCCGGAGATTGGCTCGACGATGTGGACGTGGAGGCCGTCAACGCCGTAGACGGTGTCGGTGACCCGCGCCCGCGCCCCGGTCGCCTCGCAGGAGATCTCGCCAGTGTCTCCGATCTGCCCGCCGCTCTCGGCATAGAACGGCGTGTGGTCCAGCACGACGCGGCCGTCCGCGGCGTACAGCACCTCGCCCACAGACGCCAGCTCGGCCCGGCCGGTGAACTCGGTGGGGCCCGCAGCCGAGAGCAACGCCACGAACGGGGCCACATTGTCGGCGGCGGCCACCGAGCGGGCGCTGCGGGCCCGCTCCTGCTGCTCGGACATGGCGGCCGCGAAGCCCTCGGTGTCCACCTCGACGCCCCTCTCGGCCGCGATCTCCACGGTCACTTCGAGGGGGAACCCGTAGGTGTCGTGCAACAGGAAGGCCACGTCGCCGTCGATCGGCTGGCCGGGGGCGAGGCCGGCCATTCGCCCGTAGAGGATGGCCTGCCCGGTGCGCAGCGTCTGGCGGAAGCGCTGCTCCTCGCGGTCGATCACGTCGCGCACGTAGCCGTGGTTGTGGGCCAGGTCCGGGTAGGCCTCCGCCATCACCTCCACCACCGCGTCGACCATGCCGCCCATGACGGGCACCTCCACTCCCAGCAGGTAGGCGTGGCGCACGGCCCGGCGGATGATGCGCCGCAGCACATAGCCGCGGTCCTCGTTGGACGGGAACACCCCGTCGCTCACGAGCAGCGACGTGGAGCGGGCGTGGTCGGCGAGGATGCGCAGCGACACGTCGCGGGCGTCGGACTCGCCCAGCTTGGCGCCGGTCAGGCGCTGGGCCGCGTCGAGCAGGGCGACGAACTCGTCGGTCTCCCACACCGAGTCCACGCCCTGCAGCACGGCCACGGTGCGCTCCAGGCCCAGGCCGGTGTCGATCGAGGGCTTGGGCAGCGGGACCTCGGTGCCTTCGGGAGTGCTCTCGAACTGCATGAACACCAGGTTCCAGACCTCGACGAAGCGCTCCTCGCCGCCGTGGGCCGGGCCTCCGCCGGGTCCGTACTCGGGTCCCTTGTCCCAGAAGATCTCCGAGCATGGCCCGCAGGGGCCCACATCGGCCATGCGCCAGTAGTTGTCCTCGCCCAGACGCTGGATCCGCTCGGCGGGCACGCCGACCTCGTCGCGCCAGATGGCCTCGGCCTCGTCGTCACTGAGGTGAACCGTCACCCACAGGCGCTCGGGGTCGAGGCCGAGCGCGCCGGTCGCGAACTCCCAGGCCCAGGCGCAGGCGTCGGACTTGAAGTAGTCGCCGAAGCTGAAGTTGCCGAGCATCTCGAAGAAGGTCAGGTGCCGGGAGGTGCGCCCGATCTCGTCGAGGTCGTTGTGCTTGCCACCGGCCCTGACGCACTTCTGGACGGTGACGGCCCGCGAGAACGGGGCCTGCTGCTCACCGGTGAAGTACGCCTTGAACGGAACCATGCCCGCCACCGTGAACAGCAGGGTGAGGTCGTGGGGGATGAGGCTGGCCGAGGGATGGTGGGTATGGCCCCGCTCGACGAAGAAGTCGACGAAGGCTTTGCGGACCTCGGCCGCGGTCATCGACTTCACGGGCGGTGCGCCCCGGTCGGGCCGTCGGCGGCACCCGGCGGCTGATCGTCGTCACGGCTCAGCTCGGACTCGGTGTGGCGCATGGCTTCGCGCCCCTCCGCCACGGCTTGGCGGACGTCGTCGGCGATGCGCCGGGCCTCGCGCCCGAGGTTCCTGGCGCTGTCGGCTGCGGTCTCCCTGGCCCGGTGCGCGGCTTGTTTGGACCGGTCCGCCACAGCGTCACGGACGTTGGCGGGTGCGTACCGCTCGGCGGTCTGCCGGGCCTTGCTGCGCACCCATGCGGCCGTCCCGAGGCCAGCCGCATAGCCCGCGCCGAGCCACCAAAGCCGCTTCACCGCCGCCTCCGCCTCAGGGTCCGGCGAGAGCCCTCGGGCTGGTCCCGCCCGCCCGCTGCGGTCCGCGGCGAGGCCGGGGCATCCACGGTCAGCGAGGTGCCCCCGGTCGATGCGGGCCGATCCGCAGGTGCCAGGTCGAGGGCCCGGCGATGGCGGCGCTGGTCTCGCAGGCGGCGGCCGGCCTGGCCCGCGCCCGACACCAGCGACAGGCCCTTGATCAGCGGCGGGGCGAACGCCCGATGAGTGAGTCGGCTGGCGTGGTCCACGGTGGCGGCGATGCGCTCGGCCCGCCCGATCACCCGGTCGACGCGATGCAGCTCGGCGTCGGCTTTGGTGACGGTGGCGTGGAGGTCGTCCACCATGGGAAGCGCCGAGGCCCTCAGCTCGTCCACGACGTCGCGCAGCTCCCGCATGGTCCGCACCAGCGACACCACCGCCACGGTGAGCACGGCCACCGTCGCCAGGCACACGATCGTCACGATCACGGCGGCCAGATCGACAGCAGTCACCTTGTCAAGATACCGGCAACCTAGGGGCGTTCGGAGCCGGGCCAGCGCTTGGCCAGGGCGGCCTCGGCGCCGTGTTCTGATGGCTCGTAGTAGACGTTGCCGGCCACCTCGGCGGGGCGGTGCTGCTGGGCGACCCAACCGACGGGGTTGTCGTGGGGATAGCGGTATCCGTCGCCGTGGCCGAGCGACGCGGCGCCCTGGTAGTGGGCGTCGCGCAGGTGTGTGGGCACCTCGCCCGTCCCGGCGGCTCTCGCGTCGGCCGCGGCTCGGCCCAGCGCCGCCGTCACCCGGTTGGACTTGGGCGCGGTGGCCAGGCGAACCACCGCGTGAGCCAGGCTGAGCTGGGCCTCGGGCAGCCCGACAAACTCCACGGCCCGGGCCGCGGCGTCGGCCACCAGAAGCGCGCCGTCGTCGGCCAGTCCGATGTCCTCGGATGCCAGGATCACCAGCCGCCGGGCGATGAAGCGGGGATCCTCGCCCGCCTCCAGCATCCGGGCCAGCCAGTACAGGCCCGCGTCGGCGTCGGAGCCCCGGATGCTCTTGATGAACGCGCTGATCACGTCGTAATGGCCGTCGCGGCCATAGCGCACGGCCTTGGCGTCAGCCGCGGCCTCGGCGTCGGCCAGGGTCACGTGGATCGGTCCCGGTGAGGCGGTACCGGATCTGGCTCCGCCCCGGCGGCCGGCCAGCGCCACCGCCACCTCTATTCCGGTGAGGGCGTGGCGACCGTCGCCGCTGCTGCGGGCTGCCAGGTGCTCTATGGCGTCCTCGTCGGCGCTGGCGGACTCAGCGGCCAGGCCGCGGCGCACCAACTCCACCAGAGACTCGGCATCGAGCGGATTCAGGCGGAACAGCGTGGAGCGCGACATCAGCGGCGGGTTCACCTCGAAGTGCGGGTTCTCGGTGGTGGCGCCGATCAGCACGATCAGGCCGTCCTCCACCGCGGGCAGCAGGGCGTCCTGCTGAGCCTTGTTGAAGCGGTGGACCTCGTCGAGGAACAGGATCGTACCGGTGCCCTGGGTGCCGAGACGGTCCCGGGCCCGCTCGATCACGGCCCGCACGTCCTTGACCCCGGCGGTCACCGCGGAGAGCTCCTCGAAGGCCTTGGCCGTGGTGAGGGCCACCACCCGGGCCAGCGTGGTCTTGCCCGTGCCCGGCGGACCCCACAGGATCACCGACGACAGCCGGTCGGATTCGATCAGCTCCCGCAGCGGTCGTCGCTTGCCGACCAGATGATCCTGGCCGACGATCTCGTCGAGCGTGCGGGGCCGCAGCCGGGCCGCCAGCGGCGCCCGCCCCCGCAGCCGCTCGGCGGCAGCCGCCTCGAACAGGTCCCCAGCCACGCCTCCGACCCTACGCCCTCAATCTGTGCCCGAGCTGCGCTTGATGGTCTGCTCCTTGGCCGTCCACACGAATGAGACACCGAGGGCCAAGGTGACCGCGCCGAGCGACAGGACAGACTCGGCAACGGTCACGATGTCGCTGGTGGACAGGTCGTCGCGGGCAGCAGCCTGGTATATCCGATTAGATGGTGATCAGATATACTTGCGCTCGTGACCAAGCGGCTCATTGACATCGACGACGACCTCCTCGAGGAGGTCCGCAGCCTGACCGGAGCGTCCACTATGAAGGAGGCGGTGAACGGGGCCCTCCAGCACGTCGTCGACTTCGACCTGCG
>JAKZWH010000071.1:0-6949 GCA_047515615.1 Acidimicrobiales bacterium
GGCAGGGGCAGCTCGAGCACGTCGGCGTTGACCAGCGCAGAACCGCCGGCCGACGCGGGGGCAGCTCGCAGCATTCCCATCGAGAAGTCGAAGCCGACGGGTAAGTGGCCCTGGCGGTCCAGCTCCCGGCAGAGGTCGCCCGTGCCGCAGGCCAGGTCGGCCACTAGCGATCCCGCGGGCAGAGCCAGCTCGCGCACGGTCCGGCGCCGCCAGGCCACGTCGAGCCGCAGGGTCATGATCCGGTTCACCAGGTCGTAGCGGGGCGCGATGACGTCGAACATCTCCCGCACGGCCCGGCGCTTGTCCGCGCCGTAGGGCAGCTCCCTCACCGGCGCTTGTCCGCGCCGTAGGGCACTTCGCTCACGTGCGCTGCTTCTTGGGCCAGTATCGCTGGTAGCTGCGGCTCATGGGGTGCAGCAGCAGCGCGACCAGCGCTATGTCGAACAGCAGTCCGATCAGATCGGACCACAGCCGGCCGAAGCTGCGAACCAGCAACAGCAACGCGATGACCAGAGTAAGCGATGCCACCGCAACGCCGAGCTTGTAGCCCCATCGCCTCTCGTTGGCGATGCCGAATGCGGCCACCACGTTGGCCACCGCGAACAGCAGCGAGAACACGGTGAGGGACCGTACGAAGAGAAGGCCGAACACGAGCGCCATGCCGCCCCGGAAGTACATCAGCATTTGGGCGATGTACAGCGTCTGCGGCTGGCGGGGGTTGACCCATACACGGGACTCCATGCCCCCAGTATGCAGTCTCTTTCGGGAGCTCCGCGGCCAAGTGACCGCCTCGCGGTGAAGCGTCTTGATTCCCGCTCTTGTTGGCTGCGCTCACGGGCCGCTCGGGCCGCGGCCTCGCTCAGTGCCCCGCGCAGTCCCCGTGCACTGGCGACTATCCGCTCGGCCTCTGGGCGGACGGGAGGCGATAGGCGCGGTCGGTTTGGTGGCGCGTGAAGCCGATCCGGCGGTAGACCGCGTTGGCGGGGTGGTTGTCGGACTCCACGTAGAGCATGCCGACGGTCAGCCCGCGGTCGGTGAGCCATTCCAGGCCGGCCAGGGTCATGGGCCGGCCCAGGCCCTGGCCCCCGAAGTCGGGGTCGACGGCGATCACATAGATCTCGCCCAGCGCCGGGGCGTGGTCGGAGTGGACCTTGGTCCAGCAGAAGCCGGCCAGGCGGCCCTCGCGGTGGTGCAGGCGGAAGCCGTCGGCGTCGAACCACGGCTCGGCCATCCGGTCGCGCACGTCATCGGCGGTGAGCCCGCCCTGCTCCGGGTGCCAGTGGAAGGCCCGGTTGTTGACCGCCACCAACTCGTCGGTGTCGTCGATCCTGAAAGCCCTGGTGGGCAGCCCCGACGGCTCGGCCGGCAGGCGGCAGCGCAGCTGCCACAGGTCGCGGTAGGGCTCGAAGCCGCAACTCCGCGCCGCGGCGTCATCGCCCTCAGCCACGTCTCTTATCCACAGCTGGGCGGAAGCGCCGTCATCCAACCCGGCCAAGGCCGCCGTCAGGACTTCAGCCGTCCCGCCCGCAGCCCGGCCCTCGTGCACCACGATCTGCGCTTCGCCGCCCGCCGTCGCCGGGGCATTGACCTCGTAGCGCACCGGGCCGAGGGTACCGCGGCCTTGAACGGGGCACGGGGTGGACCTATGGGCCGTGCCAGTTCACGCAAGGGGGAGCGACCACTCAGCCGGTCAAATCGGCGGCATGCCGCTAGCTTCACGCCGATGGCCCGTCCCCGCACTCCCAAAGGCCGCGCCCGCCGCACCCATGAGTGCCTGGCCTTTGAGTACCCCGAAGCGGTATGCGAGCTCGACCACCGCAACGCCTTCGAGTTGCTGGTGGCCACCATCCTTTCGGCGCAAGCCACCGACGTGGGCGTCAACAAGGCCACGCCGGCCCTGTTCGCCCAATTCCCGGACGTCGAGGCGCTGGCCGAGGTCGAGCCGGAGGAGGTCCAGCCCTACATCAACACCATCGGGCTGTTCCGCAACAAGTCCAAGAGCCTGGTGGGGATGGCCCGGATGCTGGTGGACGACTACGGCGGCGAGGTCCCCGGCGCCATGCGCGACCTGGTGCGCCTGCCCGGCGTGGGCCGCAAGACCGCCAACGTGGTCCGCAGCGTGGCGCTCGGGCTGCCCGGCCTGCCCGTGGACACCCACGTCACCAGGCTGTCGAACCTGCTCGGACTCACCTCCGAGACCGACCCGGTGAAGATCGAGCTGGAGCTCAACCCCATGATCGCCGCGGCCGAGCGGGGCGACTTCAGCCTGCGGATGATCCTCCACGGCCGCCGGGTGTGCGTGGCCCGCAGGCCCCGCTGCGAGGACTGCGTGCTGAACGACTTCTGCCCGTCCAGCACCGTTTGACTGCCGCGGCCGCAGGCCGCCGCGCCTGGGCGCAACCAAGCCGCCCGCCGCCGACCCATCTGCTCGCGGAACGGCGGTCTCGGCAGCCGAGAAGCCCCATGCCGACCGGTAGCGTGATGGAGTGCTCAGCCGCCTCGACCTGCGCGGCGACGGCGGCCCCGTCGCCTCCCGCCTGCCGCGCCCCAGGCCCGCGTCCGCGGCCGCCGGCGCGCTGGAGGCAGTGCGGGCCATCATCGCGGACGTCCGGGAGCGGGGCGACGCCGCCCTGCGGGAACTGACTGAGCGCTTCGACGGCTCCAAGCCGGCCAACCTCACCGTGGAGCCGGACGAGATCGCCCGGGCCGCGGCCCGCACCCCTCCGGAGGTGCGCGACGCCCTCGCGGCCGCGGTGGCCAACGTGGAGGCCTACCACCGGCACCAACTGCCCGATGACGTGGTCCACGAGCGGGGTGGTATCACCGTCCGGGAGCGCCACCTGCCGGTGCGCCGGGCCGGCTGCTACGTGCCCGGAGGTCGGGCCGCCTACCCGTCGACGCTGATCATGACCGCAGTCCCCGCTCGGGTGGCCGGGGTGGCCGAGATCGCGGTCTGCGTGCCCCCCGGTCCTGACGGGCGCATCGCAGATGTGACCCTGGCCGCGGCCGCCGCCGCGGGCGTGACCGAGGTACATCCCGTGGGCGGGGCCCAGGCCGTGGCCGCGCTGGCCTACGGGACCGAGTCGATCCCCCCGGTCGACGTGATCGTCGGACCGGGCAACGTCTATGTCGCGCTGGCCCAGCGGGAGGTGGCCGGGGTGGTGGGCGTGCCCGCCGCGTTCGCGGGACCCTCAGAGGTAGTGGTGGTGGCCGACGCCACCGCGGACGCCACCTTCGCCGCGGCTGACGTGATCCTGCAGGCCGAGCACGGCCCCGACGGGCTGGCCTGGCTCGTGACCTGGGACGAGGCGACCGCCGATGCCGTCGAGGCCGAGGTCTCCCGCCTCGCGGCCCGCGCCGACCGCCGGGCCGAGATCACCGCGACCCTGCGCAACTCCGGTCACAGCGTGCTGTGCTCCGGCGTCGAGCAGGCGCTGGAGGTGGTCAACGAGATCGCCCCCGAGCACGTCGAGCTGATGGTGGCCGACCCCGAGGCGCTGCTGCCGCAGGTCCGCAACGCCGGGGCTGTGTTCTGCGGGTCGTGGGCGCCCGCGTCGGTGGGCGACTACGCGGCCGGGCCCAACCACGTGCTGCCCACCAACGGCACCGCCCGTTTCGCCGGCGCCCTGGGGGTGCGCGACTTCGTCAAGAGCATGCACGTGGTGAGCACCGACCAGGCCGGGCTGCGAGGCCTGGCGCCCCATGTCATCGCGCTGGCCGAGGCCGAGGGGCTCACCGCCCACGCCGAGTCGGTGAGACTGCGGCTCGACGCGGCCGCGGCGCCGTCGACGCCGGCACAGACGTCATGACCGAGGTAGGCGCGGCGACCGGCCGGGCACGGCCGCGAGACGACATCGCCCTTATGGCCGGCTACCACTCGCCGCAGCTCGACGTGGCTGTGCGGCTCAACACCAACGAGAGCCCGCTGCCGCCCCCGCCAGCCTTCGCCGAGGCGGTGGCGGCCGCGGCCCGGTCGGTGGCCTGGAACCGGTACCCGGACCGCGGGGCCCGAGAGCTCAGGTCCCGGATCGCGGCCCGCCACGGCGTGGACCCGGATCGGGTCTTTGCGGCCAACGGCTCCAACGAGGTGCTCCAGTGCCTGCTGCTCGCCTATGGCGGCGCCGGGCGCAGCGCGGCGGTGTTCGAGCCCAGCTACGCGCTGCACTCGCACCTGGCCCGGGTCACCGGGACTGCAGTCGTCGAGGGGGCGCGGGACGACGACTTCACGCTCGACGCCGCAACCGCCACGGCGCTGATCGCCTCGGCGGGGCCCTCGGTGACGTTCCTGTGCTCCCCCAACAACCCCTCGGGCACGGTGGCGTCCCGGTCCACGGTCGCCTCGCTGCTCGACGCGGTCCGCTCGGCCGGCGGGCTGCTGTGCGTGGACGAGGCCTACGCTGAGTTCTCCCCCCACAGCGCGCTGGAACTAGTCAACGACGAGACCCCGCTGGCGGTCACGCGCACGTACTCCAAAACCTGGGCCATGGCCGGGGCCCGGCTCGGTTACCTGGTCGGCCCGACGTGGCTGGTGGCGGAACTGGACAAGGTGGCCCTGCCGTACCACCTCGACGCCCTCAAGCAGGCCGTCGGGATCGCGGCCCTCGACTACGTCGACGACATGCAGGCCAGGGTGGGCGCCATCGTGGCCGAGCGCACGCGACTGACGGACCGGCTGGGCGAGCTGCCGGTGGACGTGTGGCCCTCGGGCGCCAACTTCGTGCTGTTCCGGCCTCGCGCCCGCGACGGCGCCGAGGTGTGGCAGCAGCTGGTGGACAGGTCGGTGCTGGTACGGAACTGCGCTTCGTGGCCGCGCCTGGCCGGCTGCCTGAGGGTTACGGTCGGGACGCCGGAGGAAGACGACTGCTTCCTCGACGCCCTCGAGGAGATACTGGCATGAGCCGCGCCGAGACGCTCCGTCGCCCCGACCCTCAAGTAGAGCTTGAGATCGGGCTGGCAGCGTCGCCGTCCCTCCGCCTTACCCTCAAGAGCGAGCCCGGCATGAGCCGTCCGTCCACCCGCTCCCGCTCCACCAAGGAGACCCGGACATGAGCCGCACCTCCACCCTCTCCCGCTCCACCAAGGAGACCCGTATCGAGCTCAGCCTCGACCTCGACGGCGACGGCACGGTCGAGGTCTCCACCGGCCTGCCCTTCTTCGACCACATGCTCGACCAACTCGGCCGTCACGGCAGCCTCGGGCTGTCCGTGCGGGCCAGCGGCGACCTCGCGGTGGATGCTCACCACACCGTCGAGGACACCGGCATCGTGCTGGGCCAGGCGTTCCGCGAGGCTCTGGGCGACAAGGCCGGGGTGCGCCGCTTCGCCAGCATCACCGTCCCTCTCGACGAGGCCGCGGTCGAGGTCGTTCTCGACCTTTCGGGCCGACCGTTCCTGCACTACGACGTGGACTTCCCAGGAGAGAAGATCCTCGGGGATCCGCCCTTCGACCCCCAGCTGGCCGAGGAGTTCTGGCGGGCCTTCGCCACCGCGGCCGCGCTCACGCTGCACATCGTGATGCTCCGGGGCCGCAACACCCACCACATCGTGGAAGCCTCGTTCAAGGGCGTCGCCCGGGCCATCCGCGACGCGGTCCGCGTGGAGGGCTCGGCCTTGCCCTCCACCAAGGGCACGCTGTGACGGCGGAGCCGCTCGCCGCCATCTTCGAACGCTCACCGGCACCCACCCTGAACAGACGGAACGGGCCGTGACGAAGAGACCTCTCGTCGCCATCCTCGACTACGGCATCGGCAACCTGCACTCGGCCCAGAAGGGATTCGAGCACGTCGGCGCCGACGCCCGCCTCACCGCCGACCGGGGCCTGATCGACGACGCTGACGGCGTGGTATTGCCGGGTGTGGGCGCCTTCGCGCCGTGCATGGCCGCGCTGGGCCGCACCGGCCTGGACGCAGCGGCCTGCGACGCGGTGCGCTCGGGCCGTCCCTTCATGGGGATCTGCATTGGGATGCAGGTGCTTTTCACCGGCTCCGACGAGGCCCCGGGCACCTCGGGCCTGGGGGTCTTCGACCGCGGCGTGCGCTGGATACCGGGCCCGGTCAAGCGCCCCCAGATGCAGTGGAACATCCTGCACCGCCGCCGCGACCACCCGATGCTGGCCGGGCTGGACGACCCGGTCTGGGCCTATTTCGTGCACTCGCTGGCCCCGGAGATGGACGGCGGCAGAGACGTGGTCGCCACCTGCGACTACGGGGGGCCGGTGGTGGCCGCGGTGGCCCGCGACAACGTGTGGGCCGCCCAGTTCCACCCCGAGAAGTCCTCGAGGGTGGGCCTGCGCATCCTGGCCAACTTCGTGGCCGAGACCGCGGCGGGCTCCGGGGCCGTCTGAGCGACGTGGACCTGTACTGCGCCGTCGATGTTCGCGGCGGCCGCTGCGTGCGCCTGCGCCAGGGCGACTACGGCGCCGAGACCGTCTACGACGACGACCCGGTGGCCCGGGCGGTGCAGATGGCCGACCAGGGCGCGCGATGGATCCATGTCGTCGACCTCGACGGGGCCCGCTCGGGCCGCCCCGACAACGCCGGGGTGGTCGCGGCCATCGCCGGTGCGGTCCCGGTGCCGGTGCAGGCCGGGGGAGGGGTGCGCAGCGCCTCCACGGCCGAGGCCTGGTTCGCTGCCGGCGTGGAGAGGGTGGTGCTGGGCACCGCTGCGCTGCGAGACCCGGACCTGGTGCGGGACCTGGCCGGCTCGCACCGCGTAGCGGTCGGCCTCGACGCCCGGGCCGGAGACGTCGCCACCGACGGCTGGCTGCGGGGCTCGGGACAGCCGGTGCTGGATGTGGCCCGAAGATTCGCCACCGACGGCGTGGACGCCTTCGTGGTCACCGACATCGACCGGGACGGGACGCTGGGCGGACCGGACCTGCAGGGCCTGGCCTCGATGCTCGACGCCGTGGACGTCGATGTGGTCGCCTCGGGCGGCGTGGGCCGCCTCGA
>JAKZWH010000072.1:0-3947 GCA_047515615.1 Acidimicrobiales bacterium
CAAGGCCGACGGCGGGCGGCTGCTCACCGGCGGGGCGCCTCCGGCCGATCCCCAGCTCGCTGCCGGCGCCTTCATCGCACCCGCCGTGTTCGACGATGTGGACCACGGCGCCACCATCGCCCGCACCGAGATATTCGGGCCCGTGCTGGCCGTCACCTCCTTCACCGACGCGGCCGAGGCCGTCGCCATGGCCAACGACACCCCCTACGGGCTGACGGCCAGCATCTGGAGCAACGACATCAACCGGGCGCTGGGCGCGGCCCGGGCCATCGACGCCGGTTACGTGTGGGTCAACGATGTGGAGGTGCGCTATCCGGGTCTGCCCTTCGGCGGCTGGAAGCAGTCCGGCATCGGCAAGGAACTGGGCCTCGTGGACGACATCATGAGCCACACCCGGTCCAAGTCGATAAGCATCGCCATCACCCCCGCCCGCCCAGAGGCCGAGCGGATAGGTAGCAGTCTCACAAAGGTCTCGCGAGACGTTGAGCGAGGCCGTGGCCCGAGCGGCCCGTGAGCGCAGCGAACAGGAGCGGAAAATGCGACGCCACACCGCGAGGAGGCTGCAACTATCTGCGTGGCCCCTGGTCGTGACCGGCGGGTGACCGACGGCGCGGTGCCTGACGGCGCGGGGCCCGACCGCGCCAGCCCCGAAGATGCCAACCCGGCGCCGTCTGAGCGCCGCGAGGCCGCCGCCCAGTACGTCGGCGCCCTCTTCTTCGCGGTGTGCCTGGGCATCATCCTGGTGGCCTACCCGCTGTTCGTGGTGGGCCAGGGCCGGTCCAAGACCGCGGCCGGAGTCCTCATCGGCCTGTCGGCCGCAGTCCAGGTGCTGACGCGGTGGCAGCTCGGGTCGCTGATGCGGGCCGTGTCCAATGCCAACATCATCTCGGCCGCGGCCGTCCTGATGGGTTTGGCTGTCGGGCTGCTCGTTCTGTCGTCGGGACTGGCTGCGCTGGTGGTGTCGGCCGCGTTGCAGGGCATGGCCCGCGCCTTCTTCTGGACGGGCAACCAGGTACAGATATTGCGCTCGCCGCGGTCCACGCCCAGAGCGATCGCCAGCCTCAATATGGCGGCCACGGTGGGGATGCTGATCGGCCCGGTGCTGGGCGGCTTCGTCGCCGAGCGCTCCTTCAGGGCTGCGTTTGCGGTGGCCGCGGCCGTGGCTGTGGTGGGCATCGTCCCCACGCTGATGCTGCATCGGCCCCCGCCCTTCGCCCGGGTGGGCGGGCACGGCTACCTGCAGCTGCTCCGGAATCGGGGCGTGCAAGTTGGTGTGTGGGCCAGCATCGCGGTGGGCGCGTGGCGCGGGCTGCTCGGGTCGTATGTGCCCATTGGCCTCGACGCGGCCGGCAGCAGTGAGGCCCTGATCGGGGTGGTCGTGGCGGTGGCCAACGGTGCGTCCGCGGTGGGCGGGTACCTGGCGGTGCCCATGGAGGGACCCCGCGTCGCGCCCGGCGTGGCCCGTTGGGGCGCGGTGACGCTGGTGGCCACCGCCTTCGTGGGATTCGACATGAACATCGCGCTGGTGACAGCCGCCCTGGTCGCCGGTGGCGTCGCCGTCGGCCTGATACAGGTTCTGACAATCACCGCGGTCAGCGAGACCGTGCATCCCGAGCTGACCGGCGACGCCGTGACCCTGGTCGGGGTGGCCCGCGGCCTCAGCCTCGCCGGAGCGCCCCTCGGCGTGGCCGCCCTGCTCGTGCTGGGCCTGGGCCCCGCGGTGCTGGTGGCGACCGCGGCGCTCATCGGCCCGGTGGTGCTGTTCACCGACAGCCGGGCCTGGCGTCCGCACAGGTAGCGCTCCGGCCCCAAAGACCGGTTCGCGCGAACGCTGCTCCGACCCGCCGCGGGCCGCCGCCCCGGCCTCTGTATACAACAACTTGCAGGCTGTCCTGATCCGGTATACCGTTGCCGAGGTCGGCTGCGAAATGATGTCCGCAGTCGCTGTTAACAACGGATCCACTGGAGGACACGACCAGATGTTCAAGAAGATCACCGTCATGCAGCGGCTGCTTGCCGCCCTTTTTGTCTTCACTCTCGTCGCGGCCGCGTGCGGCGGCGACGACGAAGCAGCCCCGGACACCAGCGCGGCGGATGCCGCTGCTCTCCAACAGGCCCAGTCCGACGCGGCCGCGGCTCAGACCGCAGAGGCCGCGGCTCAGGCTGATGCCGACGCGGCCGCTGCTGATGCCGACGCGGCCGCGGCCGCGGCTGCTGATGCCGAGGCGGCGCTAGCCGCTGCCATGGCTGAGGCCGTAGACCCCGAGGTCGTAGCCGAGCTCGAGGCGCAATTGGAGGCGGCTAAGGCCGCAGAGGCCGCTGCCATGGCTGATGCCGACGCGGCCGCGGCTGATGCTGCAGCGGCTGCTGCCGCCGCCGCCGACGCAGAGGCCGCGGCCGACGCGGCTGCGATGGCCGCCGAAGCGCCCGAGTCCATCACCATCGCCGCTCCTGGCCAGCCGAACAAGCTGGACCCCCACTTCCAGGACGGCGCAATGCGCCGCACCATGGAGAACGTCTACGAGCGGCTCATCGAGCGCGACCTCGTGGACCCGTCGATCTTCGTGCCGAGGCTGGCCGCGTCGCTGCCGAGGCTGGTCGACGAGACCACCTGGGAGCTCAAGCTGCGCCGGGGCATCAGCTTCCATAGCGGTGAGCCGTTCAACGCGGCGGCAGTCAAGCACTCCTTTGAACGGGTCATCTACGACGATGAACTGGGTTCTGACCTCAGAGAGCAAGTGGAGACGATCACGGGTGTGGACATCGTGGACGACTACACGGTCCACATCAACACCGCCGGACCCGACCCTGTTCTGCCGGCCCGGCTCTACATGGTGCAGATGGTGCCGGCTAGCGCCACAGTTGCCGGCCTCGCGAACAACGCCGATGGAACCGGCCCCTACAAGTTCGTGGAATGGGTTGCAGGCGACTCCCTAACCCTCACCCGTCACGCCGACTACTGGGGCCCGGAGCCGCAGATCGACGAAGTGAGGTTCGTGTTCCTGCCCGACGAGCAGGCACGGGTGCTGGCCGTGCAGGCTCGCGACGTTCACCTCGCGCTGGGCCTGTCGTCCGACTCGGCCCCCGACATGCCCAAGCTGTTCGTGCGCGATGAGGGCATCGAGTATCCATACCTGCGCTTGAAGAACTTCGAGGGCCCGTTGCGCGACTATCCCGAATTGCGGGTGGCCATCGCCCACGCCATGAACGTGGACGACTACATCGAGTTCATCTATGAGGGCCAGGCCGGCCGAGCCCACTGCCACATCTTCGGCTCCGGAGTGTTCGGCCACAATCCCAACATCACCGATCGTCCCTACGACCCGGACCTGGCCCGGCAGATCATCGCTGACTCCGGCTACCAGGATGAGCCGATCACGTTCTGGGCCAACGGCACGCGCTGGACCAAGTTTGATGAGCTCTCTGAGGCCATAGCAGCCGACATGCAGGCCGCGGGCCTGAACATCGATTTCCAGTTGATGTCGTGGGAGGTCTGGCTCGACCAGGAATTCCTCACATATCCGGACCCGGGACCCGACCAGCCTGGACCCACGCGCGGTGACATTTTCATGTCGTCGTCCTCCAACGAGCTGCAGGACGGTGCCCGCCTAGGTTCCTACATCGGAAACACCATCGTCTCGTCCTACCTCGACGAGACGCTTGAGGGCATGCTCGCAGCCGCCGCGAGCGAACTCGACGAGCCAACCCGCGAGCAGATGTACCACGAGATCATGGCCTACAACTGCGAGAACGTGGGCATCCTGCCGGTCCTCACCTACCTGAGCGTGAACGGCGGCGCCGAGAATCTCAGCTGGATCCCGCGCTACGACGACACGGCCCGCGTGGAGGACATGACGCTGAACTGACCTCCAAGAATTGACAGTCCCCTCCACCTGCGAGGGAGCACGGCCCTGTGACTGCAGGTCGTGCTCCCTCGTGGGCTTTCT
>JAKZWH010000073.1:0-3186 GCA_047515615.1 Acidimicrobiales bacterium
TGGATGCGCGCCGACGCCTACCGGCTCCAGACCCTGCAAACAGTCACCGCGCTCCTCGACGGCCGCGACATCGGATCGGAGGCGAGCCTGGCCAAGGTCTGGTGGTCGGAGCTGGACATCGAGTTGCACGAGATCGCTCTCGACCTGCTGGGCCCCGACGCTGAGCTGGCGGGATCCTGGAGCAAGGGCCACCAGTTCTCGCTGGCCGGTCCGATCTACGCGGGGACCAACGAGGTGCAGCGCAACATCGTGGCCGAGCGCGTCCTCGGCCTGCCGCGATGAGGTTCGCACTGGGAGGCGGGGGCCAAGCCGCGGGCTGGCGACCGCCGGGTACGACGGGGCCGCGATGAGGTTCGCTCTCGACGACGACCGTGAAGCGCTGCGTTCGACGGCGCGGGATCTGCTCGCCGAGCTGTGTCCGCCCGCGGCGGTACGGGACGCCTGGACGAAGCGGCCGGACCCGGCGCCGTGGCGGGCATTGGCCGGCGCGGGCGCGCTGGCCGTGCTCGTGCCTCACGCCGACGGAGGCCTGGGACTCGACGAGACTTACCTGGTGCCGGTGCTGGAGGAGGCCGGCAGGGTGGCCCTGCCTCATCCCCTGACGGAGACCGCGCTGGTGGCCGCGCCCCTCGGCGTAGTGGGGCCGATGGTGGCCACCGACCTCGGCGCGGCCGGCTCTGCGGTTGCCTCGGCGACCTTCGCCGAGGCCTTCCTGCTCGTGGTGGGCCGCGGGCTGCGGCTGTACGAGGCGCACGAGGTGGACGTCGAGCCGGTGGAGACCGTCGATGCCTCCAGGCACTGCGGGCGGGTGCGGCCCCGAGCCGCGGGCCAGTCCGTCACCGAGGATCCCCAAGCGGTGGCCGCGGCCTTCGATCGGGGCGTCCTTGGCGCCGCGGCCGAGCTCCTCGGACTGAGTCGGGCCATGCTGGAGCTCACCGTGGACTACGCGGCGCAGCGCTACCAGTTCGGCAAGCCGATCGGGAGCTTCCAGGCTGTGAAGCACCATCTGGCGAACGCCCGGCTCGAGATCGAGTTCGCCGCTCCGGCGGTGCTGCACGCCGCTTACGCCGTCGCCCACGGCCGCCCAGACGCCAGCCGCAGCGTGTCTCAAGCCAAGTGGCTAGCCGGAACTGCCGCCGCCGTCACCGGCCGTGCCGCCCTGCAGTGCCACGGTGCCATCGGCTACACAACCGAACACGACCTGCACCTCCACCTCAAGCGCTCATGGGCGCTGGCCCGCGGTTGGGGCGGGTCCGACTTTCACGCCGACCGGGTCGCCGCTTCGATCGGGATTTGACGCACCGGCCATAATTGTTCCGACATCGGCGGGAGGAGAACCGACGTGGACGCAAAGGTTGGAAGCATGGTCCCGGACTTCGAGGGGGTCGACCAGCACGACAACACGGTGGCCCTGCGCGACCTGCTCGAGCTGGGCCCCGTGGTCGTGTACTTCTATCCCAAGGCGATGACAGCAGGTTGAACGCGCCAGAGCTGCCATTTCCGCGACCTGTCGGCCGAGTTCAGAGCACTCGGAGCCAGCGTCGTGGGAATCAGCGCCGATCAGGTGGATCGGCAACGCGAGTTCGATGACGCCAACGCCCTGGGCTTCCCGCTGCTGTCAGACCCGGGCCGCGGCATCGCTCAGATTTTCGGCGTGGTCAGGCGGCGGCCCCTGCCAAACAAGCGGCGAACGTTCGTGATCGACCGCGACGGCTCGCTGCTGCGAACCGTGCGCTCCGAACTGAACATGCGCATCCACGCCGATGATGCCTTGGAGGCGCTGCGGAAGGCGCTCAGCTCCTGAAGGCGGGCGGGTCCTACAGCTCGCCCAGCCAGGCAGGGGCCCGGTCGAGCAGGAACTCGCAGACGCTGCGGGCCCGGTCGAGCATGTCGCAGAGCACCTCGAGGTCCTGGCCCAGATAGATCCGGCTCAAGGCCAGCTCGACTCGGCCCTCGATGTTGACGCTCCGCTCCGCGGCGTCGGTGACGGCCGCCACCCTGTCCACCGCGGACACCTGCAGCGGCAGATCGGGACCCCCGATGGCGGCGAGATCGGTGGCCAGCACGAGCAGGTCGGGGCCCAGGTGCAGCGGCGGGAGCACGAAGCTGAGGGTCATCGGCACGGTGATGGCGTCGTCGGGGTCCTCGTCCTCCGGGCGGCTGTTCACGTCGTCCTCGAACGTCAGCAGGGTGCGCGGCTCGGCCTCGACGCACAGCACCATGTCGAGCGGCCCGCCGCACGCGTGGTCCGGGTGCAGGTCGACCTCCCAGGTCTGGCGGTTGGAGTACGTCTCCACGAAGTGCCGGTCGCCGTGGACGTGGAAGCCGTGCTCGGACACGTGGTCCTTGAGGTTGGCGACGAACCCGTGCAGATCGATCAACGACACGCGGATCCCCTTCTGTGTTGGATCTTGATTCCAGCAACAGCGTGCCACGACCTCGGGCATGACGAAACTGTTTTCCGCTCCGGTCGTATATACACGATCTGAGCGGCTGCGCTGCGTTGCATTCTGCCCGGATCGTTCGAGGGTGCAACGCCAGCGGCAGACCTGCTTCACTGGAGGGGATGAAACGGGACCTCCTCGACGTCCTCAACGACGCCGCCGATGCCGCGGTGACCGCGCTGGCCGAGTGCATCGACTGGGGTCCTACCGGTCACAAGCCGGGTCAGTATGGCTTCGACATGGCCGCCGACGACGCCGCCACCGCGGTACTGAGGGGCGGCGGTCTGCGGGTGCTCAGCGAGGAGAGCGGGCTGGAATGGGGCGACGGTCCGATCGCGGTGCTCGACCCGGTCGACGGGTCGACCAACGCGTCCCGAGGGATCCGCTACTTCGCGACCAGCGTCTGCGTCGTGGACGAAGGCGTGCCGGTGGCGGCCGTCGTGCACGACCACGGCAGCGGCGAGCGCTTCGAGGCTGCGCGGGGCGCCGGGGCCCGGCGTGACGGAACTCTGCTGGCTCGCAGGCAGGAGACACCCCTGCACTCTGCGGTGGTCGCCATCAACGGGCTGGCGCCCGGGTGGGGCGGATGGGCCCAGGTCCGCACACTGGGCGCGGCCGCCCTGGAGCTGTGCGCGGTTGCCGACGGACGCCTCGACGGCTACATCGACTTCTCCGCCGACGGTTTGGGGTCGTGGGACTATCTGGGCGGCCTGCTGGTGTGCTCGGAGGCCGGCGTAGGGGT
>JAKZWH010000074.1:0-2958 GCA_047515615.1 Acidimicrobiales bacterium
AGGTCGAGATCTCCAGTGCCAGTCACCCCTTCTTCACCGGGACCATGAAGATCGTCGACACCGCGGGCCGGGTCGAGCGCTTCGAGCGCCGGTACGGTCGCCGCAAGGGCCGCGAGTAGAGACGGTAGAAACCGCAGGCACAGTCGGCGATGGACCACACCGAGAAGCGGCACGTTCGCGCTGGCGCGGGTGACGCGCTGGCTAAGGCGTTCGAGATGATCGCCACCCCCGCCATCTTCGGTGTCGGCGGCTGGCTGGCCGACGGACGCCTCGGCACGTTCCCGCTGGTGACGCTGGTGCTGGTGCTGGTGGTCTTCGGCTACCAGGTATGGAGTTTCGCCCGCGACTACGGCGCCAGCATGGACGAGGCCCTCGACAGCCGCCGGGCCGGCTACGGCGGGTCCAGCCCCGACGCTCCCGGCCATCCATGAGCGCCACGCCCGACGCCCTCGAAGTGCCTGAGGCGTCAGCGGCCTCGTCCGTGGCGACTGAGGCACCCGAGAGGGCCGTGGCCGCCGACATGGCGCGGCGCTCCGTCCTGTTCGCCGCTCCGCTGCTGGCGGGCGGGGTGCTGGGGTGGGGATGGTCAGGGATTCTCTCGGTCGGTCTGGCCCTCGCCCTGGTGCTGGTCAACTTCGGGCTGGGCGCGGCCGCGATCGGCTGGGGCGCCCGGTTGGGCGCCGGGCCGCTGATGGCCGCGGCGCTGGGTGGTTATGTGGTCCGCCTCGGCATCGTCACCGCCGCTGTGCTCCCCGTCCGCCACCACGACTGGTTCGAGGTGCTGCCCTTCGCGGTCAGCCTGCTGGCCACTCATCTGGGCCTGCTGATCATCGAGGCTCGCCACATCTCGGCCTCGGCCGCCTTCCCCGGGCTCAAGCCCGGCCACCGCTTCATGTCGACGGAGCATTCAGCGTGAGCATCCTCGCCCTCGAGTTCCCGCCGGTCAGCCACCTGTTCGACTGGCCCACCATCTGGCTGGACGGCACGCCGCTGGCCATCAACAAGACCGTCCTCATCTACGTGGCTGCCGCGGCGGCCACGATGGTGCTGTTCGGACTGGCCGGCCGCCCCCGCGAGTCGCTGGTACCGGCCGGCGTGCAGCATGTGGCCGAGTCGGGCGTGACCTTCATCGAGGACTCGGTGGTGATGCAGACCATCGGTCCCGACGGCAAGAAGTTCATGCCCTTCCTGACCTCGATGTTCTTCTTCATCCTGTTCTCGAACATCACTGAGGTCATCCCGTTCATACAGTTCCCGGCCAACAGCCGCATGGCCATTCCCATCACGCTCGCCCTGGCAGTGTGGGTGATCTACAACGTGGTCGGCGTCAAGAGCCAGGGCCTGTTCGGCTACCTGAAGAACTCGCTGTTCCCGCCGGGCGTGCCCAAGATCCTCTATGTCATCGTCACGCCCATCGAGTTGGTCGGCACGTTCGTAGTGCGGCCGTTCTCTCTGGCCATCCGGCTCTGGGCCAACATGGTGGCGGGTCACCTGCTGCTGGTCACCTTCGCCATCCTGTCGGCCACCCTGTGGGACTTCTACTACGTTCCGGCCGCCCTGCCCTTCGCGATGCTGATCCTGATGACTGCCTTCGAGATCCTGGTCTCGGTCCTGCAGGCCTTCATCTTCACCATCCTCACCGCGGTCTACATCGGCGGCTCCATGCATCCCGAGCACTGAGACCGACCCGAGCATCCGCACCGACGATCTCTCACACCCCTTTCACACGATCACCACAACGACAGGAGAAAGCAAAGTGCTAAGTCTTCTCGCACAGACCGCTCCCGGCGAGTTCCTCGACGGGCTCAAGGCCATCGGCGCCGGGCTCGGGTACGGCCTCGCCGCGATCGGCCCCGGCGTGGGCATCAGCATCGTGGTCGGCAACGCCATCACGGCGATGGCCCGCCAGCCTGAGTCCGCCGGCATGGTCCGGACCACGATGTTCCTCGGCATCGCCTTCACCGAGGCGCTGGCCCTCATCGGGTTCGTCGTCTTCATCCTTCTGCTCCCGTAGGCGAAGGCGATCATGGCAAGAACAACCCTGAGGCTCCTCGCAGCTCTCGGCATCGCCAGCGCCGCGCTGGTCGCCGCGGCCGCGCCGGCCTGGGCCTCGGGCGAGACCATCGGCGGCTGCGTCCTGGAGCAGGTGCTGCATGCCGAAGAGCAATACGGCAGCCTGCACGCGCTCGAGGAAGGACCCAAGGAGGACCTCGAGAGGTTCGAGGACGACCTGGAGGGCTGCGTGGAGGCGCCCAGCCCCATCATCCCCGAGCTCGACGAGATCATCTGGGGCGGCGCCGCCTTCGCGATCCTGTTCGCGTTCATGTGGTGGAAGGGCTTCCCGGCGGTGAAGCGGGCCATGGACGCCCGCGCCGAGAAGATCCGGGCCGACCTCGACGCCGCCGACGCGGCCAAGGCCGACGCCCTGCGCACCAAGTCCGAGTACGAGGCCCAGCTGGCCGAGGCCAAGTCAGCCGCGGGGGCCGTCATCGACGAGGCCCGCGCCCAGGCCGATCGGCTCAGGCAGGACCTGCAGGCCCGCGCCGAGGCCGACATCGCCGAGCAGCGGGCCCGGGCCTCGGCCGACATCGAGTCGAGCCGCCGCCAGGCCATCGACGATCTGCGCACCGAGGTGGCTGCCATCGCGGTGGGCGCGGCCGAGCGGGTGGTTGGCGCCAGCCTCGACGCCGACGTGCACCGGGCCCTCATCGACGGCTACATCGACGAGGTGGCCGGGGCCGGCAGCAACGGGGACGGGAGCTGAGCCGATGAGCCGCGAGTGGCCAGCGCCCGGCTCCAGCGGCGCCGCCGCGCGAACTTCAAGCAGTTGCCCACATCACAGGTGGGTAAGTCGCCTGATGTTCGCAGCGACGGACCCGGCCGGGGTCTGAGCGATGGCTGATCAGAGCGCCTCTGACCGCATTAGCGGCTACGCCGACGCTGTCCTGGCTGTGGCGC
>JAKZWH010000075.1:0-10535 GCA_047515615.1 Acidimicrobiales bacterium
TTCATCGACTATCACCGCTCCGACGCCATAGCCCTGGCCTGCGAGGCCTGGCTCGGCCCCCGCTACCAGATCACCGAGCAAGTGAACGTGGTCAACCCCGGCGGGGAGGCCCAGCACCCCCACCGCGACTACCACATGGGCTTCCTCACCGACGACGAGGCCGAGCAGTTCCCGCTGCACGCCCACCTGCTGTCGCCGCTGCTCACCCTGCAGGGCGCCATCGCCCACTGCGACATGGGCACCGAGACCGGCCCCACCATGTACCTGCCCCACTCCCACAAGTACGAACTGGGCTATCTGGCGTGGCGCCGTCCCGAGTTCATCGAGTACTTCTCCCAGCACCGGGTGCAGCTGCCGCTGCGTACCGGCGACGCCGTGTTCTTCAGCCCGGCCATGTTCCACGCCGCGGGCCACAACCGCACCGCCGGCGTGCGCCGCATGGCCAACCTGCTGCAGATCTCCTCCGCGTTCGGCCGGGCCACCGAGGCCGTGGACCGCGCTCGCATGGTCAACGCCGTGTATCCGTCCCTGCGGTCCCGGCTGGCCTCGGGCCTGGACCGGGCCGCGGCCGCCAACGTGGTGGCCGCCTGCGCCGAGGGCTACGCCTTCCCCACCAACCTGGACCGGGACCAGCCGGTGAACGGGCTGGCTCCGCCGTCGCAGGCCGACCTGATGAACCGGGCCCTCGACGAGAACTGGAACCCCGAACGCCTCCGCCTGGAGCTGCACCGCCACGCAGAGCGCCATCGCAGCGCAGTAGGGGAGGAAGATTCGTGCTTCGATGGCGATGCCAATGCCGATGCCGGGACTGCTGCCGGAGCCGGTGCCGGACAGGCCGAAGCGGGCTCTGCCCTGGTCGGTGACGGGACTGCCCTGGTCGGTGGGCTCGGCCCGGCCAGTCGCACCACAGTGAATGAACTGCTGGCGCAGGCCCGTGCCGGTCTTCGGAGATTCACCCCGGCAGAACTGGCCGCCGCCATGGAGTCCGATACCGAGCCCGGCCCGGACGGTCCTCTGCTGGTGATCGACATCCGGGACCGTGACGACCGTGAGCGCACCGGCATGATCGCCGGCTCGATCAGCATCCCGCTGCTGGTCCTGGAGTGGCGTTGCGACCCCACCTCGGGCCACTCGCATCCCGCGGTCCGGTCGCTCGACCAACCGGTTGTGACGGTGTGCAACGAGGGCTACACGTCGAGCTTCGCGGCCGCCTCGCTGCGCCGCCTCGGCTTCTCGCGAGCGGCCGACTTGGAGGGCGGAGTCGAGGGCTGGGCCGAGGCCGGCCTGCCCACAATGGCTGCCCCGCCTCCGTCTTAGCCCCGCCGCCGGGATCCCTGCCCTCGTCTAGCCGAACACCCGGTCGCCGGCCCCGTCGCGTCCCGGCTGCATTCTCTGTGCGGTTAGCTGGCCCGGACCCGGCTAGCCACTGCCGCGTTGTGTGTGCGGGTAGCTGCCTATGCGGCCGAAAACGGCGAACAGAACGGCTGACCCACCGGCCGCGGTAGGGTCGTGGCATGGCTCTGCGCGAGCGCTGGCGCCGCCGGCCGCGGGCGCGGCCCGAGCCGGCCCACTTCGCCTACCGGCGCTGGGACGGCACCCAGGCCGGCTTCGACCTCGACGCGGACTCGATCTTCGACGAGCTCGCCGACGACCTGCTCTACCACGGCGACCTGGCCAGCGCCCTGCGCCGCCTCATGGCCGACGGGTTCGAGGACCGCGACGGCCGTCGCCTCGAAGGCCTGCGCGAGATGCTCGAACGGCTCAGGGAACGTCGCCGCGAGCTGCTGGACAGCCACGACCTGGGCGGCGTGTACGACGACATCGCCGAGGCTCTGCGCGACGTGGTCCGTACCGAGCGCCAAACCCTCTCCGACCTCGACGCGTCGGCAGCCCAAGCCCGGGCCGAAGGCGACGAGCGCCGGGCCGACCTCACCTCCCAGACTGCGGCCACCAAGAACACCCAGCTCGACATGATGCCCCCCGACCTCGCCGGGCAGTTCAAGGCCCTCGACCACTACGAATTCGAGAGTGACGAGGCCCGCCAGCAGTTCGCCGAGCTGGCCGAGCGTCTGCGCGAGCAGCTCATGCAGCAGTTCCTCGACCGAATGGCGGGCGCGGTCGGCGAAGCGTCCGAAGGCTCGACGTCGGAGGAGATGCAGCGCCTCAAGGACATGCTGGCCGAACTAAACGCCATGCTGGCCCAGCGGGCCCGGGGTGAAGAGCCCGACTTCGAGGGGTTCATGGAGCGCTACGGCGACTTCTTCGGTGAGAACCCCAAGACCCTCGACGAGCTGCTGGAGGTGATGGCCCGCCGCATGGCCGCGGCCCATGCCCTGCTCAACTCGATGACGCCGGGCCAGCGCGACCAGCTCCAGCAGCTGTCCGACCAGCTGCTGGCCGACATGGACCTCAACTGGCAGGTCAACGAGCTGGCCCAGCACCTCCGCAACGTGTTCCCGGACCTCGGCTGGGACCGGCGCTACGACTTCGGCGGAGTCGACCCCCTCGACTTCAGCCACGCCACCGACATGCTCGAAGAACTGGGGGACATCGACCAGCTCGAGAACCTGCTGCGGGGCTCGCCCAGCCCCGGCGCCCTGGCCGAGGCCGACACCGAGGCTGTCCGCAGGCTGCTGGGCGACGACTCGGCCGAGAGCCTTGAGCGCATGGCCGAAGTGGCCCGCATGCTGGAGGAGGCCGGCCTGATCGAGAACCGCGAGGGCCGCTTCGCCCTCACCCCGCGGGCCATCCGCAAGATCGGCCAGGGAGCCCTGCGCGACCTGTTCACCAAGCTCGACGCGGACCAGCTCGGCCGCCACGCCATCCACCGGGCCGGACTGGGCCACGAGCGGGAGCCCGACACCAAGCCCTACGAATACGGCGACCCGTTCAACCTGCACATCGGCCGCACCATCCACAACGCCGTCACCCGCACCGGCGGCGGCGTGCCCGTGCAGCTGCGCCCCGACGACTTCGAGGTTGAGCGCACCGAGCAGCAAGTCCGCTCGGCCACCGTGCTGATGCTGGACCTGTCGCTGTCGATGCCGATGCGCAACAACTTCCTGCCGGCCAAGAAGGTGGCCATGGCCCTGCACGCGCTGATCTCCACCCAGTACCCCCGCGACTATCTGGGCCTGGTGTCGTTCAGCGAGGTGGCCCGGGAGTTCCGGCCCGAGAAGCTGCCCGAGGTGTCGTGGGACTACGTGTACGGCACCAACATGCAGCACGGCTTCATGCTCGCCCGCAGCATGCTCAACCGCCAGACCGGCACCAAGCAGATCATCATGATCACCGACGGCGAGCCCACCGCCCACATCACGCCGTCGGGCCGGCCCTTCTTCAGCTACCCGCCCACCCGCGAGACAGTCGAATTAACTCTGGCCGAGGTGGGCAGGTGCACCCGCGACGGCATCCGCATCAACACGTTCATGCTGGACGCCACCTCGTACCTCACCAACTTCGTGGAGCGCATCACCGAGATGAACGGAGGCCGGGCCTTCTTCACCACCAACGAGAACCTCGGCGACTACGTGCTGGTGGACTTCGTGGAGCACAAGCGCAGCCTGGTGCGGGCCCGCCGCTGACAAGAGGAATTTTCTTCTCTCGGGTTTGCATTTGTCGTATCACAGTGGTGTAATTACAGTGATGGCAGCCGGGCGGGCCGGGTTCGAGTCCCACCGCTGGGGCCCGGCACGGTCATCGTGGAGGAGCACCCAAATGGAGCTACACGGCATTTTTCCGGCCGAGGACATGTCTTGGCAGCGCGAGGCCAACTGCCTGGGAGTGCATCCCGACCTCTTCTTCCCTGAGCGGGGCGCATCCACCCGCGAGGCCAAGGAGGTGTGCCTGGGCTGCGTCGTGCGCGAGCAGTGCCTGGAGTTCGCGCTCAGCAACGGCGAGAAGTTCGGCATCTGGGGAGGCTTGAGCGAGCGCGAGCGACGCCGGATACGGCGCGCCCGAGCGATGCAGCGCCGAGTCACCGCCAGCGCCTAGACACCCCAGCCGAATCCGCCCAGCCGAATCCGAGGATGCGGCCGTGGACGAAGCGCGGTATGCTTTCGGGCGATGCCAAACATTCTCTCGGTGGTGCCAACTCTCGGTGCGCCTGAGCTCCTGATCATCCTGGTGCTCGTGCTGCTGGTGTTCGGGGGGTCGAAGCTCCCCAAGCTCGCCCGCTCGCTGGGCCAGGCACAGAAGGAGTTCAAGGACGGTCTGTCCGAAACCGCCAAAGAGGGTGATGCCTCCGGAGGCAGCAGCCAGGCCACCGGGAGCGAGAACTCCGGCAAAGGCGCTTCGGGCAAGAACGGCTCCTCCTGAGAGCCTCTGCTGAGGCGGAGGGCCCATGACGGTCACGGACGTCGAAGCGGTCGACGAGCCGCCGGTGGGTCAAGCCACCATCATCTATCTCGGTTCTGTCGCGCCCCACTGGGAAGTGCGAGCGGTCTACGGCGACGCCGACTTCATGACCGCCTTTCGGGATCGCGTCCATGCCCGCCTACTGCTGCTGCCGCCCCATGATCCACAGTTCCGCCGCAACCGCGAGCGGGTCAACCGCGACGCCGAGCGCGAGCGCATCATCGTGGACTGGGACCTCGGCTACCCGGAGGAAGAGGACACCTATTCCTCCCGGGCGCGGGTCTGACTGCGGCTCGGTCCGGTGACGCCGTGGCTCCCCGCCCATGATGCGTGTCGGCGGATGGGGCGAGCCCTTCACTGACTATTTCAGCCGGGAGCTCTCCTGGCTCGCCTTCAACGCCCGGGTGCTGAGCCTCGCCCGCGACCCGGATGTGCCGCTGCTGGAGCGGGCCCGCTATCTGAGCATCTTCTCCACCAACCTCGACGAGTTCTTCCAGGTCCGCGTGTCGGGGCTCGCCGACCGGGTGGCGGCCCAACTCACCGAGCGGTCGCTCGACGGGCACACCGCGGCTGAGCAGCTCCACGAGGTCCGTCTGGCCACCTCGGAGCTGTGCTGCGAGCAGCAGCGCCTGTTCCTCGAGCAGGTCCAGCCCGCCCTTGCGGCCAAGGGTATCCACCTGCTCTCAGCCGACGTCCTCCACGAGCACGAGCGGGCCCGGCTCCGAAAGCACTTCGAGGAGCGCGTCTTCCCGGTGCTGACCCCGCTCGCCGTGGACCCCGGCCACCCCTTCCCGTTCATCTCCGACCTGTCGCTGAACTTGGCCGTGCTCATGCGCGACCCGGCCGACTCCGAGCGCCGCTTCGCCCGGGTGAAGGTCCCCAACACCCTCGACCGGTGGGTTCCGACCAGCGAGGGGGCGAACCGGTTCGTCGCCCTCGAGGATGTGATCGCGACCCATCTCGACATGCTGTTCCCGGGCATGGAGTTGCTGGAGCACCACGTCTTCCGCGTCACCCGCAACGCCGACCTCACCCTCAACGACGAGGATGCCGAGGACCTGCTCATAGCGGTTGAGATGGAGCTGCGGCGGCGCCGCTTCCAGTGGGCGGTCCGCCTCGAGGTGGCCGACTCGATGTCGGAGGAGGTGCTCGAGTTGCTGCGGCGCGAGCTCGACCTGACCGCCGACGCGGTCGACCGCATCCGGGGCCCCGTCGATCTGAGCGGACTGAGCGAGATCGCCGACCTGCCCCGGCCCGAGCTGAGCTGGCCCTACTGGAGCGGCATCACTGAGCCGGAACTGTCGACCGAGGACGGCGCTCCGGACTTCTTCAAGGTGTTGCGGTCCGGCGACCTGCTGGTGCACCATCCCTACTCGTCGTTCAGCCGCTCGGTGGGGGAGCTGATTCATCAGGCCTCGACCGACCCGGCGGTGCTGGCCATCAAGCTCACCCTGTACCGCACGTCCGGCGACAGCCCGATCATCGACTCGCTGGTGGAGGCGGCCGAGAGAGGCAAGCAGGTGGCCGTGCTCGTCGAGTTGAAGGCCCGCTTCGACGAGGCTCGCAATATCAGCTGGGCCAAGAGGCTGGAGCAGGCCGGGGCCCATGTGGCTTACGGTCTCGTCGGCCTCAAGATCCACACCAAGATCGCCATGATCGTGCGTGAGGAGTCCGACGGGATCCGCCGCTACTGCCACGTCGGCACGGGCAACTACAACCACCGAACCGCCCGGCTCTATGAGGACTTCGGCCTCCTCACCGCGGACGCGAAGGTCGGCGCGGACATCGCCGAGCTCTTCAACCAGCTAACGGGCTACGGCCACAGCCTCACCCACAGGCGCCTGATCACCGGGCCCGAGCAGCTCCGCGCCCGCCTCACCGAGCTGATCGAGCAGGAGGCGCACCTGCCCGGTGGCGGCCGCATCATCATGAAGCTGAACTCGCTGGCCGACGGGCCGATGATCGACCACCTGTACAAGGCGTCGCAGGCCGGCGTGGAGATCGATCTCATCGTGCGGGGCCTCTGCAGCCTGCGCCCCGGCGTGCCCGGCCTGTCGGACAGGATACGGGTCCGCTCGATAGTGGGCCGGTTCCTGGAGCACTCCCGCATATTCCACTTCGCCAACGGCGAGGGCCCGGGCCGCCCCGCCACCTACATCGGCTCCGCGGACCTGCTCACCCGCAACCTCGACCGGCGGGTGGAGGCGCTCGTGCGGGTGGACAACCCGAGGCTGGCGGCTCGGGTGGTGGAGGTGGCCGAGGTCAGCCTGTCCGACGAGCGCCTGGCCTGGACCCTCGACGCCGACGGTGTCTGGACTCGCTGCGGCCACGGGGCCGCCGACGACCCCCATGTGCGGCTCCAGCAGCTGGCCTTGGACCGGGCTCAGTCGCCGTAGCGCGTCCTACCATGAGCAGGTGGCCCACGACGGGGTGAACGATTTGGGGCAGCCGCGGCGCCCCGTGCCCGCGTTCAGCCCGTTCCAGCGCCTGGCCCGGGTCCACGCGGCGGCCACGGCCACCGACGCAGTCATAGCGGTCGCCCTGGCCGGGTCGATCTTCTTCTCCATAAGCCCCGACGCGGCTCGCGACCGCATCGCCCTGTACCTCGCCCTGACGGTGGCGCCGTTCGCGCTGGTCACGCCGTTGATCGGGCCGTTCATCGATCGGATGCCGGGCGGCCGCCGGGCCATGATCATCGTCGCCAACCTGGGCCGGCTCGTGGTGGCCCTGCTCATGATCCGCCACATCGACACCCTGTGGCTGTTCCCGGAGGCCTTCGCGCTGCTGGTGTTTCAGAAGAGCTACGCCGTGGCCAAGAGCGCGGTGGTGCCCCGCTATGTGCCCTCGGAGTCGAACCTGGTACAGGCCAACAGCCGCTTGGCCCTCATCAGCGCGGTGATGAGCCTGTTGGGCGCGGGCGTGGGAGCGGCCCTGGTGTTCCTGGGAAGCCCGGCCGTCGCCGCGGGGGTGGCGACGGTGGGCTACGGAGTGGCCACCGCCATCACGCTGCAGCTCCCCCGCATCCCGGTGGCGCGGACCAGGACCACGTCGACGGAGCGCTCGGCCCTGCGGGCGTCGACGATCCTGCTGTCGGGGTCGGCCATGGCGGTGATGCGGGGCGCGGTGGGCTTCGTCACCTTCCTGCTGGCCTTCGAACTACGCGGCGGCGAGGAGGGCCTGGACGTGAGCGAGCCGGGGGCGGCGCTGGGAGGGGCGGTGGCCTCGGAGCGCGGCATCGACATCGTCGGCGATCCGGGCGCTCCGGCCTGGCACTACGCGGTGGTGGTGGCGGCGGCGGGGCTCTCCGCCTTCGCCGGGGTGCAGGTTGCCCCGATCCTGAGGCGCCGCGTGGTAGAGGAGCTGATCCTGCTCGGAGGGCTCGGACTGGGGCTGGGCGGGGCCGTGCTGGCGGCCATGACAGGAGGGCTGATGGGCATGGCGCTGCTGGCGGGCGGGGTGGCCCTAGCCGCGGCGATGGGCAGGCTCGCCTTCGACTCGCTGGTGCAGCGCGACGCCCCCGACGCCAACCACGGGCGGTCGTTCTCTCGGTTCGAGGCGCGCTTCCAGATCGCCTGGGTGGCCGGCGCCTTCGCCCCGGTGGTCCTGCCGATACCGGTCCGACTGGGGTCCGGCCTGGTGGCGCTGGTAGCCGCCTTCGCGGTGGTCTCGTTCATTGTCGGCCGCCGCCGCATCGCGGTTCGCGGCCAGCAACGCCGGGACGGCGATTCCTAGAGACGGCGCGGGAAAGTGGTATCGCCCCGCGGCGCACCGCTCGGTCTCCTAGCGGTGGATGTCGATCCGCGCCAGCCAGAGCCCGGCCGCGTCGACCTCGGCCGGGGTGGGCAGGTTGGCCGGGTCGCTGAAGAGCCGTCGCAGCCCGGCGGTCCCGGCCCGCTCCACCACTCCCGCCGCGAACGCCGCCCCCCGCTCGTACTGGTCCTGGTCGAGCTCCAGGCCGAGCAGCCGCTCGACGAAACGGTCAGACTCGCTGACCTCCACCCGATGGCGGCGCAGCGCCTCGGCGAGACGGCCGTAGGAGCCGATCAGCTCCGTCCCGATGCGGTCCACGGTGTGGTCGACGTATCCGGTGATGGTGGCAACCAGCGCGGTCATCTGGGGCAGCAGCGCCTCCTGGGCCCCTGAGCGCACCGCTCCGAGGATGGCGTCGGGGCTGCCCAGCGCCTGCTGGAGCTCGGCCAGGGCCTCGGGCCCGTCGGCGACAGGGTCGAAATTGCCCAGCAGCTCCTCGAGCCGGCGGGGATTGCTCTCGAAGGAGGACGCATGCCGCAGCAGCAGATCGCTCAGGGCGCTGCGCACATGGTCCACCCCGAACACGGCGTGATACGCGGCTTCGTGCAGGCACACCCACAGGCGGACGTCGTCGGCGTCCAGGGACCACTGCCGGCTGAACTCGTCGACATTGGGCAAGGCGATCAGCATCGGCTTGGCGGACGGCCGCGGCACCGGCAGCACGTAGCCGCCGAGGGCGTGCTGGGCGAGGCGGCCCACCATCGCGCCGGTGGTGAGCGCCAGCATCGCCGGCCCGATCATCCGGGTGATGCCCGCGAGCATGGCCGCCATGGGGTCGGCGTGCGTGTCGTCGGAGTCCGGGTCCGGTCCCGCGGTGATCGACTTCCCCAGCGCGCCGAACAGCTCCCCGTAGTCGCCGACGGTGCGGTCCGACCAGCCGACGCGGTTGACAACCTCGACCCGCAGCGGCGCGCCCCGGGCCGGTTGCAGGCCGGTGGCGTCGGCGACCCGCAGCTCGGCCACCCGCACCAACTGCTCCAGGGCGATCCGCTCGGTGGGCTCGATGTTGGGCTCCGAGACCCCGCCGGAGGCGATGGCCCGACCCACCTCGCGGGCATGGTTGGCTCCGGAGGCCGTTCCCTGGAGCATCCGCATCAGATCCCCGATCACCGGCATGTCGCCCAGCCCGCCCGGTCCGCCCAGCCCGCCCGGTTCGCCCAGCCCGCGGGGTCCGCCCAGGTCGCCCGTCCCGAAGAGGCCCTCCAACCCTACGAAGGGATCGTCGGGATCGTCTCCGGTTGGCGGGACCTCGCTCATGGGGGCATCGTAGGGGGGTGCAGCCCAGAAAGTCCCGCCAACCGTGAGCCCGCCGGATCGCCGCGGCTCGGAGGTCGGCGAGCACCGGACGGCGCGGGTGGTCGTGACCGGCGCCCACGGTTCGGTGGGTCGGCGCGTCGTGGCCCGGCTGGCCCAGCAGCATCCCACCGTGGCCGTCGTCGCCATCGACAAGGATGCTCCCCCCGCCCCCTACCCCTCGGTCACGACCAAGCAGGTGGACCTGGCCGACGCCGACTTGGGTGCCCTGTTCTCGGGTGCCGGCTCGGTGGTGCACCTGGCTTCGACGGTGACCGCGGGCACGCTCAATCCGGCAGAGGTCGAGCTGGAGGCGGCCCTGCTGCACCGGGTGCTCGACGCTCTGGGCGCCGCGGGAGTACCCCACCTGGTCGTGATGTCGTCCGCCATGGTCTACGGCGCCTGGAAGGACAATCCAGTCCCCATCACCGAGGACGCGGCGGTCCGCCCCATCCCCGACTTCGACTGGGCGGTTCAGCGGCACCGGCTCGAGCGGCTGGCCCAGCAGTGGGGGCTGGGGTCGGGCCGCTCCGTCACCGTGCTGCGCCCGGCGGCGGTGGTGGCCGAGGACCGCTTGGGCCAGCTCGCCAACACGCTGCGCGCCGCCCGGTCGGGCGTGGCCGCCGACGGCGACCCGCCGGTGCAGTACCTGCACGCCGACGATCTGGCCGCCGCCGTGGTCACTTCGGTCAGTGTTCGCTACGACGGGATCCTCAACGTGGCCCCCGACGGCTGGATCCCTCCCGACACCCTGGCCGAGTTGGAAGGGCCGCGGCTGCGTGCTCCGTTGCATCTGGTGCGGATCTTGAGCGCGTTTCGCTGGCGTTGGGGCTTGGCGCCGACGCCGCCGGGGGTCGTGCCCTACACCATCCATCCGTGGGTGGTGGCCAACGACCGCTTGCGGGCTCTGGACTGGCGGGCGGCCTACACCAACGAGGAAGCGTGGGTGGTGTCCCACGATCCCGGGCCTCTGGAGTCGCTCCCGGCCCGCCGCCGCCAGGAACTGCTGCTGGCCGGGGCGGTGGCTCTGGTGGCGGGGGTCGTAATCGCGGCCGTCCTCGCCGCTCGGGCCTGGC
>JAKZWH010000076.1:0-5741 GCA_047515615.1 Acidimicrobiales bacterium
GGCCTGCAGCGCCTCGCGCAGCTGGGCGTCGCTCGCGTCGGACCGCGCGAATCCCACGTTGTCGCGGACCGTGCCCGCGAACAGGAAGGGCTCCTGGGGCACCACCCCGATCTGGGAGCGCAGGCTGGTGATGGTCACGTCACGCAGGTCGTGGCCGTCGATGCGGACCGCGCCGGCGGTGGGGTCGTGGAGGCGGGCGATCAGCCGGGCCACCGTGGTCTTGCCCGCCCCGGTCTCTCCCACCACCGCCAGCGTCTCGCCCGCGGCGATTCGCAGGCTCACATCGTGGAGGACCTCGCGGTCACCGCTGTAGGCGAAGGACACCCGGTCGAAGACGATCTCGCCTCGGACCGGGGCGAGATCGGCCGCGTCGGGCCGCTCCTTAACGGTCGGCTCGGTGGTGAACAGCTCTCGGAGCTTGGCGATGGCTGCGCCGCCCTGCTGGTAGGCGTTGTACAGCTGCACCAGCGCCTGCACGGGGGCGAAGAAGGCGGTGAGGAACAGCAGGTAGGCGGCGAGCTCGCCCACGGTGATGCGCCCGCTGGCCGTCATCGCGCCGCCCACAGCGAGGAGCACGGCCTGGGTGGCGATGCCGATGGCCTCGCTGCCAGGCCCGTACAGCGAGTTGGCCCGGGAGGCCCGGAGGTTGGCGTCGCGGTGGCGGCTGACCACCTGCCGGTGCTCGGCGACACTCGCAGCCCGGCGGTCGTGGGCCGCGATGACCCGGATGCCGGCCAGAGACTCCTGCAGGTTGCCGAGCAACTCGCCGATGCGGTCGCGCACGCTGCGGTAGTCGGCCGCGGAGCGGCGCCGGAACCACATCGAGGCCGCCACCGTCGGCGGCACCGCGGCCGCGAGGGTGATGACGGCCAGAAGCGGGTCGTAGTAGAAGAGCAGGGCGGTGATCACAACCAGCGTCAGGCCCTGCACCGCGAAGTTGACGATGCCCTCCTGGAACAGCACCGACAGGGCCTCGATGTCGGAGGTCATCCGGGTCAGCAGCACTCCCGCCTTCTCGTCGGTGTAGAAGTCCATGCCCTGGCGCTGCATGTGGGCGAAGGCCCGGATGCGCAGGCGTTCCGTCAGCCGCTCGCCCAGGCGCCCGGTGAACGCGGTGCGAACCGAGCCCACAGCGGTCGAGATCACCAGCAGCCCCGTGTAGGCCAGGGCCGCGGCCACGAGCACGCCCCGGTTGCCGGCCAGGATGCCGTCGTCCACGCCGATCTGGGTGAGGACCGGCCCGAACTGCGCCGTCACCGTCTCGACGGCCACTAGGGCCAGGGCCACCGCCAGCCGGCGGCGGTGCGGCCGAAGGAACCTTCGGAGCCCGAACTGCCGGTCGGACTCGTCGGCCTCACGCGACCAGGCCACGTTCGGGTCGGGATGGTCGGGTTCGTCGATCAGGACCCGCTCCACCCTGGCCCGCAGATCGCCGGGCACCTCGGCGTGGGGCAGGCCGGCCTCGGCCGCGGCCTGCACCGCGCTGGGCCCGCTGCGCATGTGTACCGGCGAGTTGAACATCACGAAACGGGTGTCTCGGCGGCCGCGGCGGCGCCGTCGCGGCCGAGGCCCCCGGCGTCAACACTCTCGGTGGTCGTGCCGATGTCGGTGAGTACGAGGGCGTATTCGGGCACGTTGTTGAGCAGTTGCCGGTGGCTGCCGGTGGCCGCCGCCTTTCCGTCGGAGAGGAACACGACCCTGTCGGCCAGGGCGATCGTCGACAGGCGGTGGGCGATCAGGATGGTGGTGCGTTGTGAGCGCCGCTGGCGCAGCGCCGAGTGGATGCGCTCCTCCACCTCGCTGTCGATCGCGCTGGTGGCGTCGTCGAGCACGAGCACCGCGGGGTCGGCCACCAGCGCCCGGGCGATGGCCAGCCGCTGGCGCTGGCCCCCGGAGATGGTCGAGCCCCGCTCGCCGAGCTCGGCGTCGGTCCCGGAGGGCATGGCGGTCACGAAGCCCCCGGCGGCTGCATCTACGAGGGCCGCGGCCACCGACACCTCATCGGCGTCCGGGCGGGCGAAGGCGACGTTGTCGCGGATGCTGGTGGCGAACAGGAAGGGATCGTCGGTCACCACGGTCACGGCCCGGCGCAGATCCGACAGGCGCAGGTCCCGCACGTCGATGCCGTCGATGCGCACCGCCCCGCGGTCCACGTCGTAGAAGCGCGGCAGCAGCCGGGCGATGGTGCTCTTGCCGCTGCCGGTGCGGCCCACCACCGCCACGGTCTCGCCGGGCTCGACCACCAGGCTGAAGCCGTCGATCACCGAGGTGCCGCTGCCGATGGCGTAGGAGAAGGTCACATCGTCCAACTCCACCCGGCCGGCCGGCCGCGCGAGGGGAATGGCGCCGGGGCGCTCGGTGATCTCCGGCGTCTCGTCGAGGATCTCGAACACGCGCTGGGCCGCGGCGGAGGCTCGCTGCCACTGGATCATCACGAAACCGATCATCCTGAACGGAGCGGCCATGATCAGCACGTAGGCGTTGAAGGCCACGATCTCGCCCACCGCGACGCGACCGTCGATGGCCAGCAGCCCCCCGGTGAGAAGCACCAGCGCCAGCCCGAGGCGGGGTAGGGCCTCCATGATCGGTGCGTGGCGGGCCCGGGCGTCGGCGGTGGCGGTGCCCGCCCAGCACAACCGCCGGGCGGCTCGGGCCAGCGTCCTCACCTGGTTGTGCTCCTGGGCGAATGTCCTCACGATCTGGGCGCCTTGGATGTTCTCGTCCACGATCGTCGCGAGGTCCGCCATGCGGGCCTGGGTCACCCAGCTGAGGGGGAAGACCCTGTTCCTCAGGCGGATGCCGACGTACAGCACCAGCGGGAGGGGGGCCATGGCCACCAGCGTCAGAGGCAGCGACAGCACGACCATCGCGGCGGTTCCCATGACCAGCATCACCATCTGCGTGGCCATCAGGGGGGCGAAGGCGAACAGCAGCTGGATGGAGCGGATGTCGCTGTTGGCCCGGGAGATCACCTGCCCTGTCTGGGTCCGGTCCCAGTACGAGAACGACAGTTCGGTGAGGCGCTCGTAGACCAGGTTGCGCAGGTCGGCGTCGAGGCGGTGAGCGGAGCGGAACAGCCCGTAGCGGTAGGCAAAGCCGAGGCCGAAGCGGATCGCGGCCAGTGCGGCCAGCGTCAGCACCCACGGCCGCAGCGCCGCGCCCTCGGCCGCGGCGTCCACACCGCGGCCGATCACGATCGGCACAGCCACCGTGCCCGCGACCGCGGCCAGGCCGGCTGCGACCGCGGCTGCGAACACCCGTCGTTGCTGGGCGAAGACGGGCAGGATTCGTCGGATCCATCCGAGGCTGCGATCTGGGTGCAGGCTCGGCGACGGCATCAAGCCAAGTTAGAGGCCGAGCGAGACAAACCGCAGTTCGCCAGGATCTTGCGAGGCCGTGGCCCGAGCGGCCCGTGAGCGCAGCGAAGGTGAGCGGGAAACAACTAGCCGGGGCGCTAGATTCGCTGCTGAACGGCCCGTCGATCCGGGGAGGAGCGATAGAGATCGCGCTGTGGCTATTGGCCGCTCTCGCGCTGATAGCTGCCACCGCCGCCTTCGTCGCCACCGAGTTCGCTCTGGTGACGGTCGATAGAACCCGCGTGGAGGAACGGGCCGGTGCCGGCAACCGGCGGGCCCGGATGGTCCAGCGTCTCGTGGCTCGCCTGTCGTTCCACCTCTCCGGTGCGCAGATCGGCATCACGGTGTCGTCGCTGCTGCTCGGCTTCATGATCGAGCCGGCGCTGGCGCCGATGGTCGCGCCCGGAATCGAGGCGCTCTTCGGGCCGGACACCCCGTTGGGCGTGTCGGTGGCAGTGGCGCTTGTACTGGCCACCGTCGTGCACATGGTGCTGGGCGAGCTCGTGCCCAAGGCCGTGGCCACCACCAAGCCCTACGGGACCGCGGTGGCGGTGGCCGTGTCCACCACCGTGTACGGCGTGCTGGCCCGGCCGCTGGTGATGTTCCTGAACGAGTCCGCCAACTGGATGGTGCGCCGCCTCGGCATCGAGCCGCGAGAGGATATTGAAACGGTGCCGGACCGTGACGAGCTTGAGCATCTCTTCGTCTCCTCGGGGCAGGAGGGGATGCTCGACGAGGGCGAGGTCCGCCTGCTGACCCGGTCGATCCGCCTGGCCGACAAGCAGGCCGACGACGCCATGGTTCCCAGGGTGGAGGTGGTGGCCATCGCGGCCGACGCCTCGGTGGCCGACCTCGCGGATTTGGCTGCCCGCACCGGCCACTCGCGGTTCCCGGTCATCGGAGGCCATCTCGACGATGTCGCCGGCGTGGTCCACGTGAAGTCGCTGTTCGCGGTGCCGGTGCAGGACCGGCCGTCCACGCCTGTGTCGAAGTTGATGAAGCCGGTGCTGGCCGTGCCGGAGTCCCGTGACCTCGACGACATGCTGGACGATCTGCGCACCGGCGCCGGGCAGTTGGCGGTGGTCGTGGACGAGCACGGGGGGACGGCGGGGATCATCACCCTTGAGGACGTGTTGGAGGAGATTGTCGGCGAGATCGACGACGAGCACGACTCGTCCACGCCCGAGCGCACCCGGGCCGAGTCGCGGGGCTCGACGGTGCTGCCGGCGTCGCTGCACGTCGACGAGGTGTTCGAAGCGACCGGGTTCGCCATGCCCGAGGGCGCCTACGAAACGCTGGCCGGGCTGGTGCTCGACCGCCTGGGCCACATCCCGGTGCCCGGGGAGATCGCCACCGTGGAGGGCTGGCGCCTCGAGGTGGTGGCCGTGAACGGGCTGCGCATCGCCGCCGTGCGGGTGGTGGCTCCGTCCGAGGCCGGTGGTCACCCCTCCGTCGGACTCGACCCGTCACTCGGTTCGGCCGAGTCGGAGGCCTCGCCGTGAGCTCGGGGTCGGTTGTGGCCTTGGTGGTGGCGGTCGTGATGCTGGGGGCCAACGCCTTCTTCGTGGCGGCCGAGTTCGCCCTGGTGGCGGCCCGCGCCGCCCGCCTCGAGACGGCTGCGGCCGGCGGGGACCGGCGCAGCGGGCTGGCGCTGGCCGCGGTGCGCGACCTGCAGACGCAGCTCGCTGGGGCTCAACTCGGAATCACCATGGCCTCGCTGGTGCTGGGCTATGTGGCCGAGCCGGCCATCGCCCACCTGATCGAGCCGGTCATCGACGCTGTCGCCGAGGTCCCCTCGGGCGTGCTGCACACCATCTCGTTGGCGGTGGCGCTGTTCGTGGTGACGACGCTGCATGTGGTGGTGGGCGAGATGGTCCCCAAGAACATCGCCATCGCCGAGCCCGAGCCGGTTGCCAGGCTGCTCGCTCCGGCCATGCGCATCTACGGCGTGGTTTTCAGGCCAGTCATCTGGTCCCTCAACATGGTGTCGGCAGGGATCGTGCGACTGATGGGCATGAAGCCGGTGGACGAGATCAATACCGCCCTCACCATCAACGAGTTTCACACGCTGCTCGCGGGCGCCCGCGAGGAGGGCGTGATCGAGCCCACCGAGCACGAACTGCTCTCGGGAGCGCTGGAGTTCCGGGTCCGGTCAGCGGGGTCGTTGATGGTGCCCGCCGAACGGCTGGTGTCGGTGCCTCGGGGCGCATCGGTGGCCCGTCTCGAGGATGTGGTGGCCTCCAGCGGCCACACCCGGGTGCCGGTGTGGGGATCCGAGCCCGGTGATGTGCTGGGCTTCGTGCACGCCAAGGACCTGCTGAGGATGCCCCCCGAGGCTCGGGACGATCCGGTGCCGCTGGAGTTGCTCCGCCGAATGCGGGTGGT
>JAKZWH010000077.1:0-7932 GCA_047515615.1 Acidimicrobiales bacterium
CGACGGCACCTGGGCCGCGCCCGAAGACGCCCGCCAGCGCCTGGCTGAGGCCGGTGCCTGCGCGCCGGAGCCCACCATCGCCTACTGCCGCGGCGGCGTGGGCGCCTGCGGCACCGCGCTGGCCTACGCCATTGCCGGCCATGACGATGTAGCCGTGTACGACGGGTCCTGGACCGAGTGGGTCACCGACCCGGAGGCGCCCAAAGCCCTGGACGCCGCGCCCTCCGGCTGACCGCCCGCAACGGGAGCCTCGCAGGCGGTCACAGCCTGCGAAACGGCTCAGGCTTGCAGCGCCCACAAGGAATAGTGCCCGGTGGGCGGGCGCTAGCATCACCGGCCGTGGACTCGGGCACGCCAGCCGCTGAGGAGCAGAGGGCCAGAGCCGCGGCCGTCGCGGCCCACGGCTCGCTGAGATCCGCCATCGACGCGGGCGCGGTGCCCGCGACGGCCACCGCGTCGCTGGCCGAGCTCGTGGTTCTGGGCCTGCTCGAACAGGACGTCCGCACCTACGTCGGGATACTGGGACACGGATCCACCACCCTCGGCGAAGCGCTCAGGATCTACGAGGCGGCCGGTGCCGTGCGTTTCGCGGCGGTTCGCCACGAGACGGAGGCTGCCCACGCAGCCAGCGCGCTGCGCATCGCCACCGGCGAGCGGGCCGCGGTGGTGACATCGATCGGACCGGGCGCGCTGCACGCGTTCGCGGGCTCGCTGACCTCCGCGCTCAACGGCGTCGGCGTGTGGCACATCTACGGCGACGCCACCACCGAGGCGGAGGGTCCCAACATGCAGGACCTCCCCGGATCTGTGCAATCCGGCTGGCAGCGGCTGACATCGACAATGGGGGGCAGCTACAGCCTCCACACTCCCCAGGCTCTCACCCACGCCCTTCAGCAGGGAGCCGCCGTGGTCGACCATCCCTACCGGGCGGGGCCGTTCTTCCTGCTGCTGCCGCTCAACACCCAGCCCCAGATGGTGCCCGACTTCAACCTGCGGCGGCTGCCGCGAGGCGGCGGCATCCGGCTGGGGGCGGCCGAGGCGGAGCGGATCGCGTCGGCCGCCCGCCTGCTGAGGGCGGCGAAGCGGGTGGTTGTCAAGGCGGGCGGCGGTGCCCGCTCGCTGGGCCCGCTCCTCGACCGGTTCCTCGAGTGCGTGGACGGGGTCGCGGTGCTGTCCCCGAACTCGGTGGGCGCCCTGGGTCCCGACAACCCGCGCAACATGGGTGTGGGCGGGTCCAAGGGATCGATCTCGGGAAACTTCGCCATGGAGCACGCCGACACCCTGGTCGTGCTCGGCGCCCGCGCGGTGTGTCAGTCGGACTGCTCGCGCACCGGGTATCCGAACGTCGGCGAGGTCGTGAACATCAACGCGGACCCGGCGGTCGCCACCCACTATGCCAACACCACTGCGCTGGTGGGCGATCTCGAGCGCACCCTCGAGGCGCTCTGCGACGAGCTCGACCGGCTTCCGGCCCGCAACGACCACTCCGCCGCCTGGCGGGCGGACTGCGCGTCGGCGCGGGCCGAATGGGACCTGTATCTCAAGGGCCGGACCGAACCCGTGCTGCTGCGCGACCGGTGCTGGGACCAGCCCGTGCTGTCGCAGGCCGCCGCGCTGCGCATCATCGAGGACTGGGCGGCGCGCCGCGGGGCCTTTCGCTGGTTCGACGCGGGAGACGTCCAGGCCACCGCGTTCCAGGTGAGCCGGGACGAGTCGCCCGACTTGAGTTTCACCGACGGCGGCGCCAGCTACATGGGGTTCGGGGCCTCGGCCCTGCTGGCCACCGCGCTCAGTCCTGACGCGCCCTATTCACTGTCGGTGGTCGGCGACGGCTCGTTCCTGATGAACCCGCAGGCGCTGGTGGACGGCGTCGTGCACGGCGCCCGCGGCGCGGTGGTGGTTCTGGACAATCGCAGGATGGGCGCGATCTCTGGTCTGCAGGAGGCCCAGTACGGCGAGGCCTACGCGACCTTCGATGACGCGGTGGTGGACTACGTGGGACTGGCTTCGTCGATCAAGGGAGTGGAGGCAGTGTCGGGAGCAGGCGGAGCCGAGCAACTCGCCGACGCGCTGGACCGAGTCTTCGAACACGGGGGCGTGGGACTTGTTCACGTGCCGGTGTACTACGGCGACGACCCTCAGGGGTCCGTCGAGGCCTTCGGTCGCTGGAACGTAGGGAGCTGGGTGGCCGATACGCAGGCGCTCAGGCACAGAATGAACCTATGAAGGAACGCAACGACGAACAGACCCGCCAACACGCCGGCCCCGAGGTGACAGCCGCGCCGGACCCGTCGTTCTATGACGGCTCATGGTGAACGCGGGCGCCCACGCGGCCCGGCCGCGGTCCGCCAAGCCATGACTAGCGGCATCCACCAGGGCCCAACCTCCTATGGAGATGCCGGCTTCAGCCGCTTCGCGCGCTCGGTGTTCCTAGCGTCCGCCGGCTACGACGATGCCGACACCGACCGCCCGATCATCGGCGTGGGCCACTCGATCAGCGACTTCACACCGTGCCATCGCGAGATGCCGGCGCTGCTCGAGGCGGCCAAGAGGGGAGTGGCCCAGGCCGGGGGCGTGCCTCTGGTCTTCCCGACCATGTCGTTGGGAGAGGTGTTCCTGGACCCGACCAGCATGATGTTCCGCAACCTGCTGGCTCTGGAGGTCGAAGAGCTGGTGCGGGCCCAGCCCATGGACGCAGTTGTGCTGCTGGGGGGCTGCGACAAGACGGTGCCGGGCCAGCTGATGGGCGCGATCTCGGCCGGCCGGCCGGCCGTCGAGGTGGTGGCCGGACCGATGATCGCGTCGCGCTGGCGGGGCGAGCGCGTCGGCGCGTGCACCGACTGTCGGCGCATGTGGGCGGGGCACCGGGCCGGCGATGTGAGCGAGACCGAGATCCGCGCCGTGGCCGGGGTGTTGGCCCCCACCGGCGGGACCTGCATGGTCATGGGGACCGCCTCGACGATGGCCATCATGGCCGAAGTGCTGGGCTTGGCTGTGCCCGGTTCTTCCACCGCCCCGGCACCCAGCGGCGACCGCCTCCGGGTGGGAACCCGCTCCGGGCGCAGGATCGTCGAGATGGTCGGCGAGGGATTGACCCCGCAGCGGATCCTCACGAGGGCCAGCTTCCTGAACGCTTCCGCGGTGCTGGGCGCCATCGGCGGCTCCACCAACGCGGTCGTGCACCTGCTGGCGCTGGCCGGCCGGGCCGGAGTCGACCTCTCGCTGGCCGAGTTGGGCGACGCCGCCGCGTCCGTGCCCCCGATAGTGGACTGCCGGCCCACCGGCACCGGCTTCCTCGACGACCTCCACGACGCGGGCGGGGTGCCCGCGCTGCTGGCCGAGCTGGCACCCAGACTCGATCTTGGCGCGGCCACCGCGCTCGGCTGCACTCTCGGCGAGTCGCTGGAGGGCGTGGCCGGCTCCCCGACCTGGCCATCGGTGCTGCGCCCGCTCGAAGCGCCCGTGTCTTCCGATCCGAGCCTGGTGGTGCTGTTCGGATCCTTAGCCCCAGACGGGGCCGTGATCAAGACCGGCGCGGCCACGCCCAGGCTGCTGTCGCACCGCGGCCCGGCAGTGGTGTTCGACGGGGTTGAGGACATGCAGGCCCGCCTGGACACCGTGGACGCTTCGGCCGACTCGGTGCTGGTGCTGAGGGGGTGCGGCCCGGCCGCGGCGGGAATGCCGGAGGCCGGAGCGATGCCGATCCCGAGACGGCTCGCGGCCGCGGGCGTCACCGACATGGTCCGCATCTCCGACGCCCGCATGAGCGGCACCGCCTTCGGGACGGTCGTGCTGCACGTGGCACCGGAGGGGTCGCTGGGGCCGCTGGGACTGGTGCGCGACGGCGACATCATCGAACTCGACGCCCGCTCCCGCCTACTCAACCTGCTCGTGGACGGGGCCGAGCTTGAACGGCGCCGGCGCGAGGTTTCCGCTGACGGCGGCCAACTCGACGGGTCCGCCTCCACCCGCTGGCGCGCGGTGCAGACGCGCTTGATCACCCAAGCCGATCGGGGCGCCGATATCGACGTTCAGCGTCTCGCCTGACGGCGCCTTGGGCCGGTGTGTTGATCATCTCGCAATAGCGTTGCCTATTTGGCATGGTCTGATAAAGTCCGGCCGGCGCTGGCACAAGCCGCGCCTGAGCTCGCACGAACCCGGGAGGGGACTCACATGAGCATCCGCACGAAGACGCGCTGGGGCTGGCTGCTGCCGGTTCTCGCCACGTTCGCGATCGTCGCCGCGGCCTGCGGTGACGACGAGGCCGACGAGCCGGCGGCCCAACCGGCCCAGACGACCACCGCCGCGGTCGCTCCCGAGGAGGCTCCCGCCACCACGGAGGCCCCCGCGGAGGAGATGGTCGAAGAGGAGATGATGAGCCTGGGCGAGGTGTCGGTGGGGCACTACTACGGCTCCGACCTAGGCCAGCAGGGCATCCTCGACATCAACGCCACGTTCGAGGCCGGCGAGGCGGCGGTCAGCCCGATCGAGCACGAGGCCTTCAAGGACCAGATCCTGATCGCCCTGGCCGGCGGCGAGCCGCCCGACGTCTTCTCGTACTGGGCCGGCGCCAGGACCCAGTCCGTGTTCGAGAACGGTCATCTTCAGCCGATCACCGCGGTCTTCGACGAAGCCGACGTGTGGAACGCGTTCCCGCAGGCGCTAGTGGACGCCGGGATCTACGGAGGCGAGCCGCATCTGCTGCCGTTCGGTTTCCACTACGTGGCCTTCTTCTACAACCCCCACGTGATGGCGGAGGCCGGCATCACCCAGATGCCTACCACCGGCGAGGAACTGTTCGTCGCCGCAGAGAAGATCGCCGCGACCGGTGTCAAGCCCTTCGCGCTGGGCTCGCAGTTCCGCTGGCCCGCGCAGTTCTGGTTCGACTTCCTCATCCTGCGCACGGCGGGCCCCGACTACCGGGCCAAGCTGATGTCGGGCGAGGCCTCCTACGAGGACCTCCAGGTCACCCGGGCTCTTGAGTTGTGGAAGGACCTGGTGGACTCGGGCTTCTTCGTCGACGATGCCAACGCCTACGACTGGACCGACGCGGCCAACCAGGTGGCCAACGGCGAGGCGGCCATGACCCTTATGGGCACGTGGATCACCGGCTACTGGAACGACAATGGCCTCGAGCCGGTAACCGACTACGACTTCTTCAACTTCCCGGTCCTGGACCCCCTCATCGAGAACGCCGCCCTCGGACCGATCGACGGCTGGGCCGTCTCGGCCGACGCCGCCAACCCCGAGGGCGCCATGGCACTGCTGGTGCACTACGCCCAACCGGAAAACCAGCTCAAGTGGGCTCTGGAGCAGGGCGCGCTGCCGCCGAACGCCAACGCCGACACCAGCCAGCTCAACCCGGTGATGGCCAAGGCGCTGGTGGAGGTCGGCAAGGCCGATTCCTACTCCTTCAACTATGACCTGGCCACCCCACCGCCGGTGGCTGAGGTCGGACTGGACATGTTCCAGGCGTTCATGGACGACCCGTCGAGCTACGCGGACCTGCAGGCGAGCGCCCAGGCCGACGCGACAGCCGCATTCGCGGGCTAGCGGACCAGAGAACCCCCCACTGGACGACTAGCCCTCTGGCGGCGCCGGACCCGCTCAATAGGATCCGGCGCCGCCTGCGGCTGCATCTGGCGCCCTAGCCTCCGGTCTCAGACACCGGGCGGGCGCATACCAGGAGGCGGCCCATTGAAGCCGACAACGCGCTGGGCAGTTCTCTTCATGGGGCCGCCAATAGCGCTGTTCGCCGCGATAGTGGTGCTGCCCACTGCGATGGCCCTGCGCCTCAGCTTCACCGACGCCAGCCTGCTCGGCCAGTCCCGCGAGTGGATCGGCCTGGCCAACTTCACTGAGGCCCTCGGTGACGACCACATCCGCAAGTCGATCCGGATCACGCTGGTGTGGACGCTGTTCGGCGCGTTGATCCCGCCCGCGCTGGGACTGGCGTTTGCGATGGTGCTGCAAGCGAGCAGCCGGTTCGCCGCAATCATGAAGTCGGCGCTGTTCGTGCCGATCTCCATCAGCCTGGTGGTCGTCGGCCAGGTCTGGATCTGGATCTACCAGCCCGTCGACGGGCTGCTCAACCAGGTCCTGGGCGTCGTGGGCTTGGAGAGCCTCCAGGAGGCATGGCTCGCGAACCGCTCGACCGCGCTGTACGCGGTGTTCATCGCCTGGGCATGGCAGCAGACCGTTCTGGCCATGATCCTCTACCTGGCCGGCCTCACGTCGATCCCCACTGAGCTCGTCGAGGCGGCGAGGGTCGACGGCGCCGGCCAATTTCAGGCGTTCCGCCGCGTGATTGTGCCCCTGCTGCGGCCCATCACCACGGTCGTGCTCTCGCTGATCGCGATCAACTCGCTGCGCAACTTCGACCTGGTGTACGCCATGACGCAGGGAGGGCCGGTCCGGGAGACCGAGACCATGCCCATGCTGGTGTGGCGGATCCTGTTCCGACAGCAGGAACAGGGACTGGCCAGCGCAGTGTCGCTCATCCTGTTCGCCATGACCCTCATCGTGGTAGGCGGGCTGACCTGGTGGGGCCGGCGAGGGAGCTATGTCGACTAGGGCCGCCCGCGTCGCCTCCCGCGAGCCCGCGGCGTCCAGCCGCGGCCGCACGCTGCGACACCGCATCGGCATGGTGCTGATAGCGCTGTTCGTCGCGGCGTACCTGGTGCCGGTGTTTGGCGTTGTCTCCACATCGCTCAAGACCAACGCCGAGATCGCAAGGCGCGGCATCTGGGCGCTGACCGGTGAGCTGACCTTCGCCAACTACATCGACGCGTGGCAGACCGCCAACACCGTCCGCTACCTGATCAACTCGTTCCACGTCGCCATTCCGGCCGTGTTCGTGTCCATCGCCGGCGGAACGCTCATCGGGTACGCACTGGCCAAGTTCCGGCCCCGCGGCGGCACCCTCATCCAGTTGATCATCGTCTCGGGACTCTTCGTTCCACCCCAGGTTCTGCTGGTGCCGCTTTTCACCCTGTTCAAGGACTTGGACCTCCTGAATACGCTCTGGCCAATGATCCTGATCCACTCCGCGGTCGGCTTCTCGATCTGCACGCTGGTTATGCGCAACTTCTTCGATCAGATCCCCGACTCGCTGCGCTACGCGGCCCTGATCGACGGCGCCAACGAGGGCCAGGTCTTCTGGCGGGTGATGCTGCCGCTGGCCAGGCCGCCTCTGGCCGCCCTGGCCACGCTGCAGTTCACGTTCATATGGAACGACTTCCTGTACCCGCTGGTGTTCACCAGCGCCCGCGACGACGTGGCCACCATCATGCTCGGGCTGCTCAACGTGAAGGGCCAGTTCACGGTGGCCTACGGCACCCAAGCGTCGCTCGCGGTCATCGCCAGCGTCCCGACAGTCGTCGTATTCTTCATCTTCCAGAAGCACTTCGTCCGGGGACTGCTCTCCGGGGCGCTCAAGGAGTAGCCATGCTTCGCGTGGGAATCATCGGCTGTGGCCGGATCTCGGACCTGCATGCCCTCGGCTACCGGGACCGCGACGATGCGGGGATCGTCGCGCTCTGCGACGTCGACCGGACCAACGCGGCGTCCAAGGCCGCGCAGTGGGGTCTGCCCGAACCGGAGATCTTCGACGACTACCGTAAGCTTTGCGAGTCCGGGCTGGTCGACCTCGTCGAGATAATCGTGCCGCACCACCTGCACTGCGAGCTGGCGGCGTTCGCTATCGGCTGCGACCTGCATGTGTCGCTGCAGAAGCCGCTGTCGTTGAGCCTGGCCGACGCCGACCGGCTCCTGAACGCCGCGGCCGGGTCGTCTAAGGTGGTCCGCCTCTATGAGAACTTCCTGTTCTATCCGCCCGTTCTCAAGGCGCTGGAGCTCATCGAGCAGGGCCTGATCGGCGAGCCGCTGTCGGTACGGCTCAAGAGCAACGCGGGTTACAGCCCGAGCGCGTGG
>JAKZWH010000078.1:0-6158 GCA_047515615.1 Acidimicrobiales bacterium
CGGGGGCGATGCAGAAGCCCTGGGTGCCGTGGCGCTCGCACTCGGCGTAGTAGAGGGCCTCGATTTCGGGGAACTGGCCGGGGAGCTGCATGGGCAGGCCCAGCCGGGCCGCCCGCCCGGCCGCCGCAGGAGACGATCCGCCCACCAGCACCATGGGATGGGGCCGGGAGTAGGGCATGGGCAGCACCTGCACCGTCTCGCCGTTGTGCTCGAAGGGCTCGCCCTTCCAGGCGGTGAGCATCACCTCCAGCGCCTCGTCGAGGACCTTGCCCCGACGCTTCCACTCCTTGCCCAGCGCGGCGTACTCCACCGGCCGGTAGCCGAGTCCGGTCACGATCACCAGCCGGCCCCTGCTCACCAGGTCGATGACCGCGATGTCCTCCGCGGCCCGGATCGGGTCGTGCAGCGGCACCAGCAGCGCCGAGATCGTGACCATGAGATTGTCGGTGCTCGACAGGATCATGGCCGCGTTGAGCAGCGGTGTGGGGCACCACGCCATGGGGCTGATGTGATGCTCCTCCAACGAGACAGCATTGAAGCCGTGGCCGTCGGCGTAGCGGGCGATCTCCAGTCCGGCCCGGTACCGGTCGCTCATGGATTGCCCGTCGGAGGGGTCCGGCGACATGAAGTTGAAGCGGATCAGCGAGAAGGCCATGACCCCAGTCTGCCCGCCGGAGCGGTATGCCGCGTTGTCAGCCCAGCACGCCCGCGGTGTGCATGCGGTTGACGGCGCTCACCACTGCCCTCAGCGAGGCCGACACGATCGACTCGTGCAGGCCCACGCCCCACGTGGGGTCACGGTCTCCGGTATCGACCTCCACGTAGGCCGCGGCGGTGGCATCGCTGCCGGTGCCGATGGCGTGCTCGTAGTAGTCGACGATCTTGCCCGCAAACAGGCCGTTGGTCTGCATCGCCGACACGAACGCGTCGATGGGGCCGTTGCCGGTTCCAGAGATCGTCTGCTCGACGCCGTTCACTCGCAGGCGGGCTTCAAGGTCGGTGCGGGCCGCGCCGATGGTGTCGGTGGTGGCCCGATGTCCGATCAGCTCGACCCAAGGCCTCTCCGGCTCGACGTAGGACGCCACGAACCGGCGGTGGATCTCGTAGGAGGTGATCTCGGTGCCGGTGTCCTCGGTGACGGTCTGGATCTGCTTGGAGAAGTCCACCTGCAGGCGCCGGGGCAGGTCCAGGCCGTACTCGTGCAGCAGCACGTAGGCCACCCCGCCCTTGCCGGACTGGCTGTTGACCCTCACCACCGCCTCGTAGCTGCGGCCCAGGTGGCGGGGGTCGACCGGCAGATAGGGCACGTCCCACACGTCGTAGTCCCCGGTCAGCGGCTCGCCGGGGGCCACGTCGTAGACGGCGGCTATGCCCTTCTTGATGGCGTCCTGGTGGCTGCCCGAGAAGGCCGTGTACACGAGGTCGCCGACGTACGGGTGCCGATCGGGCACGCTCATGCGGTTGGCGTACTCGAACACCCGGCGGGCCTCCTCGATGTCGCTGACGTCGAGTTCGGGGTCAACGCCCTGGGTGAACAGGTTGAGCGCGATGGTGACCACGTCCACGTTGCCGGTGCGCTCGCCGTTGCCGAACAGGGTGCCCTCCACCCGGTCGGCGCCGGCCATGATGCCGAACTCGGCCGCGGCCACCGCGGTGCCCCGGTCGTTGTGGGGGTGCAGAGAGAGCACGATCGAGTCGCGGTCGCGGATGTTGCGGTGGAAGTGCTCGATCATGTCGCCGTAGATGTTGGCCGAGGACATCTCTACCGTGGCGGGCAGGTTCAGGATCAGCGGCCAGCCCGGCGTCGGGCCGAACACGTCCATAACCGCCTCGCACACCTCGATGGTGAAGTCGCGCTCGGTGCCCGTGTAGCTCTCCGGGGAGTACTCGAAGCGGATGCCGTCGCCGTCTCCGGCCTTCCTGAGGGCCTCGAGGTTGCGCATGCACCGCTCGGCGCCGCTTGCCGCGATGGCGACGATGCCGGCCCGGTCGGTGCGGAACACCACCCGGCGCTGCGTGACGGAGGTGGAGTTGTAGAGGTGCACGATGGCCCGGGGCGCGCCGGCCACGGCCTCGAAAGTGCGGTCGATCAGCTCGTCGCGGGACTGCGTGAGCACCTGGATGGTGACATCGTCGGGGATCAGGTCCTGCTCGATGAGCTTTCGGCAGAAGTCGAAGTCGGGCTGGGAGGCGGCCGGGAAGCCGACCTCGATCTCCTTGAACCCCATGTCGACGAGATGGTCGTACATGCGCTGCTTGCGTCCGATGTCCATCGGTTCGACGAGGGCCTGGTTGCCGTCGCGCAGGTCGACCGAGCACCACAGCGGCGCCTTGGTGATCCGCCGGTCCGGCCAGGTGCGGTCCGCAAGCTCCACCGCGGGATAGGGCCGGTACTTCGTGAAAGGCATGGGCTTGGGCGTGGGCATGGTCGTGGTCCTCGGTGCGGGTGGATGGTCGTGGGATCCGGGGTTGGGGGTCGGGGTTCGGTCGGGGCGGGCCGGAACCGGCCCCGACAAGCACAAATCCCCCCGGCCGGCGGCACGAGGGGATTCGGCGAGCACCGATATGTGGCGCTCGCCTACACGAGAAGCAGGAGGTCGGCGAAGGTGGTCACGGCCACATAGGTTAGCCGAGCCGGCGCCTGCGTCCAACGCCGCGGCCACCCGGGCTGCGATTGGGGTGCGAGCCGGGGTGCGATCGGGGTGCGATCCGCGCCATGCTGGAGAGGTGAGCTACCTGGTGTGGGAGGCGACGCTGCCCGACCTGCGATCGCCGATGCTGGTGACCGCCTTTCAGGGCTGGTTCGATGTGGGCGGCGCGGCGACGGGCGCCCTCGAGTGGCTGAGCGAGCGCAGCGATTCGATCCGGGTGGCGCACATCGACCCCGAGGAGTTCTTCAACTTCGCCGAGCAGCGGCCCACCGTCAGGCTGCGAGACGACCGCCGGGAGATCGTGTGGCCCTCCAACGACGTCCACGTGCTGCGCCCGCCCGACGGGCAGCGCGACCTGGTTCTGGTGGTGGGCGCGGAGCCTCAGCTGAGCTGGCGAACCTACGCAGATGTGATAGTCGATCTCGCGTCTCGCACCGAGGCTTCGGCGCTGGTGACCGTGGGCGCCCACATCGCCGACATACCCCACACCCGGCCCTTCCTGGTGACGGGCTCCACCGCCGATGCCGGCCTGGCCAAGGCTTGGGGCCTGGACCGGCCCAGCTACGAGGGCCCGACCGGCATAGTGGGCGTGCTGCACGAGCGCTTTGAGAAACTCAGCATTCCCGGAGTGTCACTGCGGGTGGCGGTCCCCCACTACGTCTCGGGCGCCCCCAATCCCAAGGGGGCCCGCGCCCTGCTGGAGCGCTTCGAGCGAGTGACGGGCATCCCCACCGGCTGGGCGGAGCTCGATGAGGCCGCCGAGGAGTGGGAGCAGCGGGTCAACGACGCCATGAACTCCGACGACGACGTGGTGGCCTACGTGCGGCGCCTAGAGGCCCGCTCCGACGCCCGGGCCAAGCGCAGCGTCCCCAGTCCCGACGATCTAGGCGCCGAGTTCGAGCGCTTCCTGCGCCAACAGGGCAACTCCGGCTGAGCCGGTACCGAAAGGAGCAAGATGACCGCTACCGCTTTCGAGCCCGCTACCGCGATCCACCGCGGCGACGGGGAGCTGCCGTGGGCGGACGCCGGTAGCGGCGTCGAGCTCAAAGTGATGATGGTGCGCGAGGACGAGGGCCTGTGGATCGTGCGCAACCGGTTCGCGCCGGGGGTGGTCATCCAGACCCACCGCCACACCGGGCCGGTGTACGCCCAAACCCTGAGCGGATCGTGGAAGTACGTCGAGTATCCGGAGGTCAACCGGGCCGGATCGTTCTTGTTCGAGCCGGCCGGCAGCGTCCACACGCTCACCGTGCCCGCCGACAACAACGAGCCGACCGACGTGTGGTTCCAGATCCACGGCGTGAATCTCAACCTCGACGCCGACGGCAACGTGGAGTCGATAACCGACGGGCCCGGTGTGCTGGCCGCCTACTACGCCCTGTGCGAGGCCCAGGGGCTGCCCCGCCCCAACGTGGTCACCTGACCCGGCGCCCGACTGGGCGGGAACCGGCAGGCGGGGCCGCTACAGCCCGAAGGTGCCGTCGAAGCGGGTCTTCCAACTGCCCGCCGCCACCGTGCCTCCGTCCACCAGGATGGACGCCCCGTTGACGAAGCTGGCCATGTCCGAGGCTAGGAACACGATCACAGCCGCGCACTCTTGCGCGTGGCCGGTGCGGCGCAGCGGGGTGGGGTGCAAGCCCTCCATCAGCGAGCTGGACTCCTCCGCCAGGGCGCTGTCGCCGGGGGTGGGCATCATGTCCGGCGCCACGCAGTTGACCCTGATGCCCCGGTGCCCGTACTCCACGGCCAGAGTCTTGGTGAACTGCTCCACCGCGGCCTTCATCGCCGCGTAGACCGCGAACGCAGGGGCGGCGTGATAGGCCTCAACCGAGGTGACGTTGACGATTGCACCGCCGTCGGACATCAGCGGGATGCCGTGGCGCACGCAGTTCGTGACCGTGGAGAAGTTCTCCCGGATCAGGGTGTGCTCCCCCTTGGGGGACACATCGTCGAAACGAGCCCGGAAGGTCCCGCCCGCATTGTTGACAAGCACGTCGATGGGGCCGAGCTCGTCGTGGGTGCGCTGCAGGAAGGCAGCTACCGCGTCGTCGTCGCGGGCGTCGAGCACGTCAGACACGCAACGGCGCCCCACCGCCTCCACCTGTTGAACCACATCGGGCAAGAGTGTGGGATCCTTGTCGAACACAGCCACATGAGCGCCGAAGCGGGCCAGGGCCAGCGCGGTGGCCGCTCCTATCCCGCGGGCCGCGCCGGTCACCACCGCGACCCGGTCGGTGAGCAGGACGCTGTCGGGGGAAAGGTCCATCGGTCTCCCTTCGATGGTGCGTGACGATACCGCCGCGCCGAGACCACTAGGGTTGCTGGCCCGCTACGGGAGGAGACAGCTGTGGGTGACCTCGTTCGAGTCGAGACCAGCAGTGGCGTGGCCACCATCCGCATCGACCGGCCCAAGATGAACGCCTTCAACGTCCAGTTGCTCGCCGAGCTGACCGAGGCCGCCAACGCCATCGCGGCCGACGGCGAGGTGAGAGCCGCGGTGGTGTGGGGCGGGCCGAGGATCTTCGCGGCGGGCGCCGACATCGGAGGCTTCACCGGCCTTGATCCGGTGGAGGCCCGGGCGCTGTCGCGCCACTTCAACGACGCCTTCCTGGCGGTGGAGAACATGCCGCAGATTACGGTTTCGGCCGTCAACGGCTACGCGCTCGGCGGCGGCATGGAACTGGCCATGGCCACAGATTTCAGGGTGGCCGCGCAGGACGCGTTGCTCGGCCAGCCCGAGATCCGTCTCGGGATCATCCCCGGCGGCGGAGGCACCCAGCGTCTGCCCCGCCTCGTGGGCGTCACCCGAGCCAAGGAGATCATCTACACCGGACGCTACGTGCATCCCGACGAGGCCCTCGACATCGGCCTCATCTCCGCGGTGCATCCCCCCGACGAGACCTACGACGCCGCGGTGGAGATGGCCGCAGGCTACGCCGCGGGCCCGGCCGCGCTGCGCATGGCCAAGCAATCGGTGATGGACGGCCTGGCCCTGCCGCTAGCCGACGCGGTGGCCCGCGAGACCGAGCACTTCGGCGACTGCTTCGCCACCTACGACGCCGCCATTGGAGTGGCCAGCTTCCTGGAGAAGGGCCCCGGCAAGGCCGCTTTCACGGGTCGCTAGCGCGGTCCGGCCAGCCTCGCGCCGCCTCGATCCCGAACGGCGCTCAAGCCACCTCTAGGCGGTTGAGCCTGACCGCGGCCAGGGCCAGGCCCGCGACTGCCACCGCGGCCAGCACTACCACCGCGGTGGTGGTCGTGTGGGCGTCGAAGCCGTAGTCGACATCGGCGACGCGGCTGAGCACCGACCGCGTGTAGCCCCTCAGCGAAAGGCGGGCCGCGAAGTCGCCCAGTCCCACGGCCAGACCCTCCCATAGCAGCACGTAGCCGATGCCCCACATGATCGGCTTGCGCACCAGCAGCCCCACGAGAACGAACAGGGACGAGTAGGCCGCCGTGCCCAGCGCGGCCGCGGCCGCCGCGCCCCACACCAGGTCCGCGGACCCC
>JAKZWH010000079.1:0-10895 GCA_047515615.1 Acidimicrobiales bacterium
TGCGCGGCACGTCAGGACTCCTTCTTGACCCCGTAGCGGCTGCGGGCCTTGCGGCGCTCGCGCACCCCCGCGGTGTCGAGGGTCCCGCGCACGACCTTGTAGCGCACGCCGGGCAGATCCCTCACCCGGCCGCCCCGCACCAGCACGATCGAGTGCTCCTGGAGGTTGTGGCCCTCGCCCGGTATGTAGGCGGTGATCTCCACGCCGGTGGTGAGGCGCACGCGGGCCACCTTGCGCAGGGCGGAGTTCGGCTTCTTCGGCGTGGCCGTGTAGACCCTCGTGCACACGCCCCGCCGCTGCGGCGCGCCCTGCAGGGCGGGCGTCGACTCCTTGCGGCGCTTGGATTTGCGGCCCTTGCGGACCAGCTGCTGGATCGTAGGCATGCGGCGGTTGTTCCTTGGGAGGGTCGTACGTTGAGCCGGACGGAACAGTCTAGGGGCGCGTCAGGGACGTTCGGCGCCCCGATTGGGCAATCCAGTGCCGAGCCCGGATCATCATCCCACCTCGGTGACCGGGCCGGCGGCGTCGCTCAGCGGATAGTCGAGAACCTCCGCCCCGTCCATCTCGTGGCTTCGCTGCGCGAGCAGGTCGGCTAGGTCCAGCTCGGAGTCCTCGGAAGTGTAATAGTCCATCGGGGTGTAGTCCGGAGCTCGGGTCGCAAATCCCTGGCGGTAGCGAACCATACCCGTCCCGGCCGGGATGAGCTTGCCGATGATGATGTTCTCCTTGAGGCCGACCAGCGTGTCGCGCTTCGACTCGATGGCCGCCTCGGTGAGCACTCGAGTGGTCTCCTGGAAGGATGCCGCCGACAGCCACGACTCGGTGGCCAGGGAGGCCTTGGTGATCCCCATCACCTCGCGCCGCCCCGCGGCCGGCCGGCCGCCGGCCCGCACGATCTCCCGGTTGGTCCGCTCGAAGACGGCCTTGTCGACGCGCTCGTCGGGCAGGAAGCTCGTGTCGCCGGGCTCGCCTATGGCGACCCTCTTGGTCATCTGGCGGACGATCAGCTCGATGTGCTTGTCGTGGATCGACACGCCCTGGTCGCGGTACACCTTCTGCACCTCCGCCACCAGGTAGCGCTGAGTGGCGTCGATGCCGCGGATCTCCAGCAGCTCCTTGGGGTCGCGGGGCCCCTCGACTAGGGCGTCGCCGGGCTCCACCTCGTCGCCGTCGCGGACCTCCAGGCGGTACTCGCTTCCGATCCTGCAGTCGTGCTCGGTGCCGTCGTTCTCCACGATCACCACCGTGCGCTCACCGCCGCCGTCGTCGCGAATGCGGACCACCCCGGCCTGGCGGGCCAGGGACGCCTTGCCCTTGGGCGTGCGGGCCTCGAACAGCTCCACCACCCTGGGCAGGCCGCCCGCGATGTCCTGGGCCCCTGCTACGCCGCCGGTGTGGAAGGTTCGCATCGTGAGCTGGGTTCCGGGCTCGCCGATGGACTGGGCCGCGATCACACCTACGGCCTCGCCCTGCTCTATGAGCTTGCCCATGGCCAGCGACATTCCGTATGAGGCCGCGGTGATGCCCGAGGCCGAGTCGTCGCTGAGCGGGGACAGCACTCGCACCCTCTTCACCGTGGGGTCGTCGCGCATGGCCTCAAGCTCGGCGTCGCCGACCATCGTGCCGGCCAGGACCACCGAGCCGTCGCTCAGCGTCACGTCGTCGGCGAGCACCCGCCCGAACAGCCTGGTGTCCAGGTAGGTGCGCTTGATGGGCGAGTCCGGCTCGACGTCGTCGAGCCAGATTCCCTTGACGTAGCTGCCGGATTCGAACGGGTCGTGGCTGTTGATGATGACCTCTTGGGCCACATCCACGAGCCGCCGGGTGAGATAGCCGGAGTCCGCGGTGCGCAACGCGGTGTCGACCAGGCCCTTGCGGGCACCGGGGGTGGCGATGAAGTACTCGAGCACCTTCAGGCCCTCGCGGAAGTTGCTCTTGATCGGCCGGGGGATCATGTCGCCGCGGGGGTTGGCGACCAGGCCGCGCATGCCCGCGATCTGTCGGATCTGCATCATGTTGCCCCGGGCGCCCGAGCCGACCATCATGTTGACCGGGTTGAACTCGTCGGACTCGAGCTCCTCCTTCATCCGGCCCGTGACCTCCTCGGTGGCCTCGGACCAGACCTCCACCTCGAGCTGGCGGCGCTCGCCGTCGGTGATGATCCCCCGCCGGAACTGGCGCTCGATCTTGTCGGCCTGCTTCTCGTAGCGGTCGAGGATCTCGGTCTTCTGCTTGGGCGTCCTGACGTCGTCGATCGAGATGGTGAGCCCCGACCGCGACGCGTACTCGAAGCAGATGTCCTTGACTGCGTCGAGGCTCTGGGCCACCTCCGCTGTCGGGAAGCCCCGGGCCAGCCGGTCGACGATCTCCCCCATGTCGCGCTGCCCGACGGTGCTGTTCACATAGCCGAACCCGTCGGGGAGGGCGGCGTTGAAGAACACCCTGCCAGCGGTGGTGGTCTCGTAGCGGGCCGCGTCGCCGTTGGCCGGCGCCACCAGCAGATCCTTGGCACCTCGGTACTCGATCGGCGTGTGCAGCGCGATGTCGCCGTTTTCGTAGGCGAATCGGACCTCGTTGATCGAGCGGAAGGCCCGCCCAGTACCGACCGCGCCCTGGACCAGCTTGGTCAGGTAGTGCGCGCCGATGATCATGTCCTGGGTCGGCGTCACTAGGGGCCGTCCATGGGCCGGGCTCAGCACGTTGTTGGCCGACAGCATCAGCAACCGGGCCTCGGCCTGGGCCTCCGCCGACAGCGGCAGGTGCACCGCCATCTGGTCGCCGTCGAAGTCGGCGTTGAAGGCCGCGCACACCAGCGGATGGATCTGGATCGCCTTGCCCTCCACCAGCACCGGCTCGAAGGCCTGGATGCCCAGTCGGTGCAGCGTTGGGGCCCGGTTCAGCAGCACCGGATGCTCCCGGATGACGTCCTCAAGCACGTCCCACACCTGGGGCCGGCGCCGCTCGACCATGCGCTTGGCCGACTTGATGTTGGGGGCCAGCTCAACGTCCACCAGCTTCTTCATCACGAAGGGCTTGAACAGCTCCAGGGCCATGATCTTGGGCAGGCCGCACTGGTGGAACCGCAGCGTGGGGCCGGCCACGATGACCGAGCGGCCCGAGTAGTCCACCCGCTTGCCGAGCAGGTTCTGGCGGAACCGGCCCTGCTTGCCCTTGAGCATGTCCGACAGCGACTTCAGGGGCCGGTTGCCGGGCCCGGTCACAGGACGGCCCCGCCGCCCGTTGTCGAACAGGGCGTCCACGGCCTCCTGCAGCATCCGCTTCTCGTTGTTGACGATGATGTCGGGCGCGGCCAGATCCAGCAGGCGCTTGAGGCGGTTGTTGCGGTTGATGACCCGGCGGTACAGATCGTTGAGATCCGAGGTGGCGAAGCGGCCTCCGTCGAGCTGCACCATGGGACGCAGCTCGGGCGGGATGACCGGGACGACGTCGAGGATCATCGCCCGCGGGTCGTTGATGCGCCTCCCGTAGTTGTCGCGCCGGTTGAACGCGGCCAGGATGCGCAGCCGCTTGATGGCCTTCTGCTTGCGCTGGGCCGACAGCGGGCGCTGACCCTCGGGCGGGTTGATCTGGGCCCGCAGCATCTCCTCTTCCGCGTCGAAGTCGAGCGCCGCGATGAGCCGGGCGATTGCGTCGGCCCCCTGGCCCCCCTGGAAGTAGTCGCCCCAGCGGTCGACCAGCTCACGCCAGACATCCTCGTCCTCGATGATCTGGCGGCCGAACAGGTCCGAGAACACCTCCCAGGCCCGCTCGACATGCTCGAGCTCGGCCGCGAAGCGCTCTGAGATCTCCTCGAGGTCCTTGTCGGCGTGGCGCTGCAGGGCTCGCAGCTCCGATTCCTTGGCCCCCGCCGACTCGGCTGCGGCCAGATCCGCCTCCAGCCGCTCCCGGCGCTGGGAGAGCGCAAGGTTCCGGTCGGCGTCGATGCCGTCCAGCTCGCGGCGCACCTCCGCCTCGAGCTCGGGCATGTCGGCGTGGCGCCGGTCGGTGTCCACGCCGACCACGAGGTTCGCCCCGAAGTAGATCACCTTCTCGAGCTGCTTGGCCTTGAGCTCCTCCTTGGGCTGGGTGCCCATGAGCAGGTAGGCGAGCCAGGACCTGGTGCCGCGCAAGTACCAGATGTGCACTGCGGGTGCGGCCAGCTCGATGTGACCCATGCGCTCGCGCCGCACCTTGGAGCGGGTCACCTCCACGTTGCAGCGCTCGCAGATGATGCCCTTGAAACGCACCCGCTTGTACTTGCCGCACGCGCACTCCCAGTCGCGGGTCGGACCGAAGATTTTCTCGCAAAACAGGCCGTCCTTCTCCGGCTTGAGCGTGCGGTAGTTGATCGTCTCAGGCTTCTTGACCTCGCCGTTCGACCAGGTTCGGATCGAGTCGGCGCTGGCCAGGCCGATTTTCAGGTCGCTGAAATCGTTGACGTCGAGCATTTCTTGGGTCCGTCTTTCAGTCGTGCGTCAGTTGCGTTCTGTCAGCCCACCGCCGGTTCAGCGGCGGCCTCTGTCGTTCGTTGGTTGGTTCTCTGCCAGCTCAGCGGCGGCGGTTCTGTCGTCGTGTTCGTGCGGATTTCAGGCGGCGATCAGCGGCGGCCGGCGATGCGGGCCAGGTCGTCCTCGTCGCTGCCCCGCTCGGGGCGCTGCAGATCGATGCCAAGGGCCTCCACGGTTCGGAGGCTCTCCTCGTCCAGCTCCCGCATTTCGATGTGCTCGCCCGCCGCGGAGAGGACCTCGACGTTGATGCACAGCGACTGCATCTCCTTGATGAGCACCTTGAAGCTCTCGGGGATGCCGGGGTCGGGCACGTTCTCGCCCTTGACGATGGCCTCGTACGTCTTGGCCCGTCCGAGAACGTCGTCAGACTTCACGGTGAGCAGTTCCTGCAGGCAGAACGCCGCTCCGTAGGCCTCCAGCGCCCAGACCTCCATCTCGCCGAATCGCTGCCCGCCGAACTGCGCCTTGCCGCCCAGGGGCTGCTGAGTGATCATCGAGTAGGGGCCGGTGGAGCGGGCGTGGATCTTGTCGTCGACGAGGTGCGCCAGCTTCAGCATGTAGACGTAGCCGGTGGTGATCGGATTGTCGTACGGCTCGCCGGTGCGGCCGTTGTAGAGCATCTGCTTGCCGTTGACCGCGATCAGTCTCCGACCGTCGGAGGTCTCCGGGTTCAGGTTGGTCAGGATGTCGACGATCGTCGGCTTGCCTTGGGCCAGGTCGCGCTCGTCCCACGTGGCGCCGTCGAAGACCGGCGTTGCGAGGTGGACCGAGGGCGGGGTGACGGGGCGGGTCTTGGTCTCAGTTCCCCGGACGGGCTCGTCCCCGACTCGCCCGCCGTCGATCTCCCAGCCGTACCGGGCGCAGTATCCGAGGTGGGCCTCGAGCACCTGGCCGACGTTCATGCGCGACGGGACTCCCAGCGGGTTCAAGATGATGTCAACCGGCGTGCCGTCCGCGGTGAAGGGCATGTCCTCGATGGGGAGGATCCGCGAGATCACGCCCTTGTTGCCGTGGCGGCCCGCCAGCTTGTCGCCCACGCTGATCTTGCGGTTCTGGGCCACGTACACCCGCACCAGCTGGTTCACTCCGGGCGGCAGCTCCCCCGCGTTGGGATCGTCGCGGTCGAACACCTTGACTTCGATCACCTTGCCGGACTCGCCGTGGGGCACCTTCAGGGAGGTGTCGCGCACCTCCCGGGCCTTCTCGCCGAAGATGGCCCGCAGCAGCCGCTCCTCGGGCGTCAGCTCGGTCTCGCCCTTGGGCGTGACCTTGCCCACCAGCACGTCGCCGGGTCCGACCTCCGCACCGACGCGGATGATCCCGCGGGGGTCCAGGTCGGCCAGGATGTCGTCGGAGAGATTGGGGATGTCCCGGGTGATCTCCTCGGAGCCCAGCTTGGTGTCGCGGGCGTCAATCTCGTGCTCGTGGATGTGGATCGAAGTGAGCACATCGTGACGCACCAGACGCTCCGACAGGATGATGGCGTCCTCGAAGTTGTACCCCTCCCAGGACATGAAGGCCACCAGCAGGTTCTTGCCCAGCGCCAGCTCGCCCTGATCGGAGGACGGGCCGTCGGCCAGCACCTCGCCGGACCGGACCGTGTCACCGGGGCGTACGAGCGGCTTCTGGCTGATACAGGTGTCCTGGTTGGACCTTTCGAACTTGCGCAGCTTGATCTCTGTGCGGCCCGAGTCGCGGTAGTGCACCACGATGTGGTCGGCGTCTACCTCGACGACGGTGCCGTCCTCGGAGGCGATCACCAGGTCGGCCGCGTCCCGCGCGGCCCGGCCCTCGACGCCCGTGCCGATGTAGGGGGCCTCGGTGCGGACCAGCGGCACCGCCTGGCGCTGCATGTTGGCGCCCATCAGGGCCCGGTTGGCGTCGTCGTGCTCGAGGAAGGGGATGAGGGCGGTGGCTATCGAGACGATCTGCTTGGGCGAGATGTCCATCATCTGCACCTCGTCGGGCGGCACGTACGAAATCTCGGTGGTGGCGCCGAAGAAGACCTCCTGCTCCAGCTGGAGCCTCAAGTCCTGCAGCGAGGCGGCCTGGGGGGAGCGCCGCACGAGCACCCGCGGGTTGATGAACCGGCCCTCGGAGTCGATGGGCGCGTTGGCCTGCGCCACGACGTACTCCTCCTCCTCGTCGGCCGCGAGGTAGACGATCTCGTCGGTGACCCGCCCGTCGGTGACCACCCGGTAGGGCGACTCGATGAAGCCGAACTCGTTGACGCGGGCGAAGGAGGCCAGGCCCCCGATGAGTCCGATGTTGGGACCCTCGGGCGTCTCGATCGGGCACATGCGCCCGTAGTGGGAGAAGTGCACGTCGCGCACCTCGAACCCGGCCCGCTCCCGGCTGAGGCCGCCGGGGCCTAGAGCCGAGAGCCTCCGCCGGTGGGTGAGGCCCGACAGCGAGTTGACCTGGTCCATGAACTGCGAGAGCTGCGACGTGCCGAAGAACTCCTTGATGGCGGCTACCACCGGCCGGATGTTGATCAGCGTCTGGGGCGTGATCGCCTCCACGTCCTGCGTGGTCATGCGCTCGCGAACCTGCCGCTCCATGCGGGACAGGCCAATGCGCACCTGGTTCTGGATCAGCTCGCCGACGCTGCGGATGCGGCGGTTGGCGAAGTGGTCCTGGTCGTCGAGGCGGTACCCCGGCTCGCCCTTGGCCAGATTCAGCAGGTAGGTGGCCGCGGCCAGCATCTCGCAGGGCGACAGCAGGGACTGCCCGGGGTCCGGGCGCTCGATCTCGAGTCCGAAGGTCTCCTCAAGGAAGTCGAACTCCGGCCCGAGCTTGCGGTTGAGCTTGTGCCGGCCCACCCGGGACAGGTCGTAGCGCCGTCCGCTGAAGAAGGAGTTCTCGAAGTAGGAGCGGGCGGTCTCCGCGGTGGCCGGGTCGCCGGGGCGCACCCGCTTGTAGATCTCGATCAGGGACGCGTCGCGGGTGGGCGCGAGATGGCCCTGCTTCTCCCACTGCTCGGCCAGGAAGTCGAAATGCTCCACGAAGCGCTCGAGGAACCCGGGATGGTTCTCCTCGTCGTAGCCGAGGGCTCGCAGCAGGGTGAACAGGGGCAGGCGGCGCTTGCGGGCCACGCGCACCCCCGCGGTGATCTCCTTGCGGGGCTTCTGCTCTACGTCGAACTCGATCCACTCGCCCCGGTAGGGGTGGATCGTGCCCGTCACCAGCTGGTACTTGGCCAGGTTGCGCAGGCGGTAGCGCTCGCCGGGCTGGAAGATCACGCCGGGCGAGCGGACGAGCTGGGAGACAACCACGCGCTCGGTGCCGTTGATGATGAAGGTGCCCTTGTCGGTCATCATGGGGAAGTCGCCCATGAAGACGATCTGCTCCTTGATCTCGCCGGTGAGTTTGTTCTGGAAGCTGGCCCTGACGAAGATCGGCGCGGAGTAGGTCATGTCCTTCTCCTTGCATTCATCCACCGTGAACTTGGGGGGCGGATGAAGCTCTTCGTCGTCGGGGTCGAACTCGAGTTCGAGCCGCAGGGTCTCGCTGTAGTCCGAGATGGGCGAGATGTCCCTGAAGGTGCGGGCCAGCCCCTGGCTCAGGAGCCAGGAAAAGCTGTCGCGCTGTATCGAGATCAGGTCGGGCAGTTCGAGAATCTCTTTGAGATTTCCGAACGAGTAGCGTTCGCGTGAAGCGGCGCGTGCGGTCACGTGGTACTCCCGAGGGCCAGTTGATCTGGAATCACGTGGTCGCGCATGCGCGCGTCACCAGAGACGAATAAGCCACGGGAGCCGCCTCCCAGCGCGCACAGACGACCACGGTAGCGGGAAGGCTAGCCCGCGGCATACCAGACCGCAACCACCCCGGTGGCACGATCTTCGACGCGACGTTAGTGGACGGCGCGCCGGCGCGCCGGTTTCCAGCTCAGGCTCGCAGGCAGGCCCGAGTGGCGTCGATGTCGGCGTCGCTGACGCCCGCAGCCGAGAGGTAGCCGGCCGCGCCGCCCCAGCGGTCGCGCAACTCCTCGAGGGTGGCGGCGATGACGGCAGGGCGCGCTTCCCACAGGGGAGCGAACCTGGCCGGATCGAGGCCCAGGTCCTCGAGCAGCGGACGGAGCGACCTGGCTTCGGTGTGGTCGTGCTGGAGGCTGGGGCGACGCTCCGACGACAGCGCGTAGTCGGCCGCCACATATTCCGCTGAGACGCCGGCCAGGTCCAGCAGGAGCATCGCGGCCACTCCGGTGCGGTCCTTGCCGGCCGTGCAGTGGACAACGAGAGGCTCGCCCCGGCCGACCTGCCGGGCGATCCGCACGAACGACGGAGCGAAGTTCTTGAGGATACGCACGTAGCCGGCCACCATCTCGGGCTCGCCGTAGGACTTGATCTCGCGGTCGACTATGCGCTCGTAGATGGTGCGAGTCCGGAAGGTCTCGTCGCTCGTCATCGGCAGCCGGACGTAGGAAGCGCCCACCGGCAGCCGGTCGGGGAACTCGGACACCTCGGCCTCCGAGCGCAGGTCGAGAACGTGGCGGATGCCCGCGACCTCCAAGCGGCGCAGGTCCGCATCGCTGAGCGTGCACAGCCGGTCGGCGCGATACACCAGGCCGGTCCTCGTGGAGCCGCCGCCAGCGACGGGCAGGCCGCCGAGGTCGCGGAAGTTGCTGGGGCCGTCCAGCTCCACCCATCGGTCCATCGAACGGCCTTGACTGGGGCCGCGCCGCTGGGGCCTGCGAAGTGGAGGGGCGAACGGTCTCGCCGTCAGACGAGCTCCACGTCGGCTCCGACGGCCTCCAGCGCGGTTTTGGCCTTCTCGGCGTCCTCCTTGGTGAGGCCCTCGAGCACAGGCTTCGGCGCGTTGTCGACAAGCTCCTTGGCCTCCTTGAGCCCGAGCGAGGTGAGGCTGCGCACCTCCTTGATCACCTGGATCTTCTTGTCGCCGACCCCGGCGAGCACGACGTTGAAGGAGTCCTTGGCCTCCTCGGCCTCCTCGGCGTCCCCGGCTGCGGGCGCCGCCACAACGGCGACAGGAGCGGCTGCGGTCACGTCGAAGCGCGCCTCGAACTCCTTGAGCAGCTCGCTCAGTTCGAGCACTGTCATCTGCGAGATCGAGTCGAGGATGTCTTCTTTGGTTGCCATGGGTCAGGCCTCCTGTGTATCGGATTGTTGGTGATGGTTGCCGTTTTCGGCACTGCGGGTATCGATGAGCGCCTTGAGTCCGTAGGCGAAGTTGCGGGGCAGGGCCTGCAGCAACCCGGCGAGCTTGGCCAGGGGAGCCTGGAATGCGCCCGCGAGCTGCGCGAGCAGCACATCGCGCGAAGGAAGGTCGGCAAGGGCGATCAGGTCGTCGGCGGTGAGGACTCTGTCGCCCAGCACGCCGCCCTTGAGCACGAGGGCCCGGTTGGTTCGGGCGAAGTCCTTCAGGACCCTGGCCACTGCGGCCGTCTCGCCGGCCTTGCCGTCGTCGCCCGGACCGACGAACGCGATCGCGGTCGGACCGGTGAGCAGATCGGCGATGTCCAAGCCCAAGTCGGCCACCGCGAGGCGCACCATCGTGTTCTTGTAGATGGCGTACTCGCCGCCGGCGGCGCGCAGCGTCCGGCGCAACACGGCCATCTGTGAAACGTTCAGCCCGCGGTACTCGGTCAGCAGGGCCGCATCGCTGGCCGCCAGCCGATCACGCACTTCGGCGACGACGGCCGCCTTCTCGGGCCTTGGGACTGTCATGTGTGCCTTCCTCGTCCGGCGGGCCAGCCGGCCCATTGGTGCTCCCCGCGGAGCGCACCGGATGTCTCAGGTGAGCGTGGTGGGTTCGAAGCCTACCGGGCCTACTCGTCGGCTCCGACACCGGCCGGGTCGACGCGCACGCCCGGACCCATCGAGGAGCTGAGCACTACCTTCTTCACGTACTTGCCCTTGGCCGCGGCCGGCTTCGCCCGATGGAGCTCGGCCACCACCGCCCGGAGGTTCCTCAGCAAGTCCTCCTCTGCGAACGACGCCCTGCCGATGGGGACGTGCACGTTGGCGAACCGATCGGTGCGGTACTCCACCTTGCCCCCCTTGAACTCCTCGATGGTGCGCTCCACATCGTTGGTGACGGTGCCGGTCTTGGGGTTGGGCATGAGGCCGCGCGGGCCGAGAATCCGGCCCAGCTTGCCGACCACCGGCATCATGTCGGGAGTGGCGATGGTCACGTCGAAGTCGGTCATGCCCCCCCGGACCTGCTCGGCCAGATCCTCCGCTCCGACCAGGTCGGCCCCGGCCTGGCGCGCCTTGGTCGCGGTCTCGCCCTGCGCGAACACCGCGACGCGCACCTTCTTGCCGGTTCCCGACGGCAGCGAGATCGTCCCCCGCATCATCTGGTCGGCCTTGCGGGGATCAACTCCGAGCCTCACGACCACGTCGACACTCTCGTCGAATCGCCGTG
>JAKZWH010000080.1:0-2586 GCA_047515615.1 Acidimicrobiales bacterium
CGACGGCGCATCCGGCGAAGCCGCCACCGGTCATGCGGGCGCCGAGGCATGCCGGAGCGGTGCGTGCGACCTCGACGATCGCGTCCAGGCCCGGCCCGGAGACCTCGTAGTCGTCGCGCAGGCTGGCATGGCTCTCGTTCATCAGACGGCCGAGCTCGGCGGGATCGCCGCGGCGGATCGCCTCGACGGCGTCGAGGGTGCGCCGGTTCTCGGTGACTACATGGTGGGCCCGTCGACGATCGATGGGGTCGGCGATCGTGGCCACGTCGTCGAGGGTGGCGTCCCGCAGCGCTACCACACCGAGTTCGGCCGCGGCCCGTTCGCACGCAGTGCGACGGTCCCCGTACGTGGCCTCGGCGAGCACGCGCCGGGTCCCGGTGTCCATGACCGCCACCACGACGCCATCGGGCAGCGGTTTGGGCGCAAGGGTGAGCGCCCGGCAGTCCATGAGGCTGGCGTGTCCGGCGACTGCGCCGGCCGAGATGAACTGGTCCATGATCCCGCTGGGCAGCCCGACGACTTCGTTCTCAACTCGCTGGCCAAGGCGGGCAATGGCGATCGGGGGCCACTGCAGGCCGGCGCGGGCGAGCAGACCCGAGATCGCGGCGACTTCCAGTGCAGCCGACGACGAGAGGCTGGCACCGATCGGAATGTCGGTGTCGATCGTGGCTCGCCAACCGCCCGCGGGCACGCCGCAGCCCGCGAGCAGCCCGACCACTCCCGCTAGGTGCCAAGCCCACGTGACGACCGACCGCGGATCGGCGGCCGGATCGATCACCACTTCGCCGAACCCCGCCGACGCGACCGTCACCGTCCCTGCCGTTGCGTCGCCGCAGTCGCTCATGGCGATGGCTGTGTCGAACGGCAGCGCCATCGGCAGGGTGAAGCCGTCGTTGTAGTCGGTGTGCTCACCGATGAGGTTGACGCGGCCCGGCGCCCGGACCACCAGATCGGGCGGGCCCCAACGGCGCCGGTGGGCGGCGACGGCGCGCTCGACGGCGGGGCCCGACAGCACGGCGCGGGCCGGAGCCAACGAGCGACTTGAGCGGCTAGGCGACTCCGGCGGCGTTGAGGGCCCGCTCGGTGAGGACCCTGGCCAGGTGGCTGCGGTAGTCGGCGTCGGCGTTGAGGTCACCGGGCGGATCGAGCCCGTCGGCGGCCATCGCGGCCGCGTCGGCAGCCGAGGCCCCGCCGGCGAGCGCGGCCTCCACCCCGGAGGCCCGGATGGGCGTGGAGCCCATGTTGACCAGGCTCACGCCGGCGCCGCCGTCGGCGACGGCCACCCCGACGATGGCCCAGTCCTGGGCCCGGCGGTTGAACTTCTGGTAGTTCCAGCCGCCGGTGCCGGCCGGCACCCGCACCTCGGTGATCATCTCGTCGGCGGCCAGCACCGACTCGAAGTACCCGGTGAAGAAGTCCGTGGCCGCGATCTCACGCCACCCGCCCGGTCCCTGAGCAACGATCGTGCCGCCCAGCGCCAGCACCGCTGCAGGCAGATCCGACGCCGGATCGGCGTGGGCGATGGTGCCGCCCAGGGTGCCCCTATGGCGCACCGCCGGGTCGCCGACCAGCGCCGCCACCGACGCCAGCATCGGGCACGCCCCGGCCAGCGTGGCCGAGTGCTCCAGCTCGCTATGGCGGGTCAGCGCCCCGATGGACACCGTTCCGTTGCCGGCCCGGATGTAGCGCAGGTCGTCGAGACGGCCCACATCCACCAGCACGGCCGGCGTGGCCAGCCGGTAGCGCATCATCGGGATGAGGCTGTGGCCCCCGGCCAGCAGCTTGGCGTCATCGCCGTGCTCGGCCAGCAACGAAACCGCGTGTTCGGCGGACTCGGCAACCTCGTAGTCGAAAGCGGCGGGTATCACGACGCACCTCCTTGGGCATCGGTGATGGCTCTCCAAACGGTCTGGGGCGATGCGGGCATGGGCATATCGGTTATGCCCAGATCCCGCAGCGCGTCGACGACGGCGTTGATCACCGCAGGCGCAGCCGCGATGGTCCCGGCTTCGCCAACGCCCTTCACCCCCATCGGGTTGGTCGGGCTCGGCGAGCAGTGGCTGTCCAGCCGGAAGCGGGGCGCCTCCGCGGCCGACGGCACCAGATAGTCGCCCAGGTTGGCCGACACCAGCTGACCGTCGGAGTTGTAGACGGCCTCCTCGTACAGCGCCTGGGCGGCGCCCTGCAGGATGCCCCCATGCACCTGGCCCTCGACGATCAGCGGGTTGATCTGCACGCCGCAGTCGTCCACGGCCACGTAGTCCACCAAGTCCACGTTGCCGGTGTCGGTGTCGACCTCCACCACGGCAATGTGAGTGCCGTTGGGGAACGTGAAGTTGGGCGGGTCGTAGGTGACGTGGGCCTCCAGGTTGGGCTCCATCCCGTCGGGCAGGTCGTGGGCGGTGAAAGCCGCGAAGGCGATTCCCGCCAGCGGCACCTCGGCCTCGGGCGTGCCCCTAACCCGGAACACCCCGCCGGAGAACTCCAGGTCCTCCTCGCTGGCCTCCAGTTGGTGGGCGGCGATGATCCGGGCCTTGTCGATCACCTTCTCGGTGGCCATGTAGACGGCGGTGCCGCCGACCGCCA
>JAKZWH010000081.1:0-8756 GCA_047515615.1 Acidimicrobiales bacterium
CGCGAAGCCGATCCACAGCTTGCGAGCCGGCAGCCGCTGGGCCGAGGCCCGCACCAGCGTTCCCACCCCGACCACGCCGGCCGCGGCGTCAGCGAGCACGTCGGGCCGCTTGGCGTCGGCGATCACCGTGGGCACGCCCGAGAGAGACGCCACGCGCGCCGCGGTAAGCTTTGACGCCATGCCGCCGCTGCCGCGGTCCGTGCCGGCGCCCCCAACCCTGCTCTGGAGATGGTGGTCGAACTCAACGATCTCCTCGATGAGCGACGCGTTCGAGTTGCGACGGGGATCCTCGGTGAGCACCCCCGCTGTGTCGGTCAGCAGCACGAGCAGGTCGGCCTGAACCAGATTCGCCACCAGCGCGGCCAGGCGGTCATTGTCGCCCCAGCGGATCTCGTCGTCGGCCACTGCGTCGTTCTCGTTGACGATGGGCACGACGCCCAGCTCAAGGAGCTTGAGCAGCGTGGCCGACGCGTGCACGTATTGAGTGCGGATCACGAAATCGAGCGGCACCAGCAGCACCTGGCCGGCCACCACCCCCAGACCGGAGAACACTTCGCGGTACATGCCCATGAGGGCGCTCTGGCCGACAGTGGCCACGGCCTGCAGCGTCTTCATGCTCGTCGGTCGCCGGTCTCCGCCCATGCCCAGCTCGGGAAGCCCGGCCGCGATGGCGCCGCTGGTGACCATCACCACCCGGTGACCCTGTGACCGCAGAGCCGCCACCTCGAAGCAGAACTTCTCGATTGAGGCGCGGTCGATGGTGCCTGTGCCGTCGGTGATCGAGGACGTGCCGATCTTGGCCACGATGGTGCGGGCCGCGGGCGGCTCAACCGCGGGCCGCGCCGCGCCCCCGGTGCTCACCGGCCGCTCCCGCGGATGTCACTGCTGGCGGCGGACTCAGCGTCGTCGTGGTAGGTGAAGCTGAAGTCCCCTATGCGCACCTCGTCGCCGGTGGCCGCGCCGGCCCGGGCCAGGGCCCGCTCCACCCCGAGGCTGCGCAGCCGGTCCTGCGCGTAGCCCAGCGCGCCGGCGTCGGTGAGGTCGCTGAGGGCCACCGCTCGCTCCGCGGCGCGCCCCTGCACCGTCCAGGCGCCGTCGCCGCCGCGCCGGACCGTGAACTCCTGAGCGGACGGCAGGGGCCTATGCACGACCGGAGCCTCGCAGACCGGCTCGCTGGTTCGTGCCGCGGCCACCATCCGGGCCAGCTCGCCGAGCACCTCGGACACACCCTCGCCGGTCACCGACGACAGGCGCCCGTCCCCGAATCCGAAGCCCGCGCCGGGCGCGGTGTCGGCCCGGCTGCCCACCGCCAGCCGCGGCCTCTCGAGCAGCTCCGGGCGGTAACGGCCCAGCTCGGTCAGCAGCACTTCCAGCTGCTCGCCGGGTTGGCAATGGGCGAGCTCGCACAGGTCTATGAGCACGAGCAGCACCCGGGCCCGCTCCACGTGACGCAAGAAGCGGTGGCCTAGGCCGCGGCCCTCGCTGGCGCCCTCGATGAGGCCGGGGACATCCGCCAGGACCATCTCGAATTCGTCGTCGAGCCGGGCGACCCCGAGATTGGGCTCGAGCGTGGTGAAGGGATAGTCGGCGATCTTGGGCTTGGCCGCGGACACGCGGCTGATGAAGGTCGACTTGCCGACGTTGGGGAAGCCGACGATGGCAACATCGGCCAGCAGCTTGAGCTCGAGGCGCAGCCAGCGCTGCTCGCCGAACTCGCCCTGCTCGGCGAAGGCCGGAGCTCGCCGCCGGTTGGACAGGAAGCGGGCGTTGCCTCTGCCGCCCTCGCCCGCGCTCGCCGCCAGCCAGCGCTCGCCGTGGTCCGACAGGTCCGCGAGCTGTGACCGGTCGCCGTGGTCCAGCACCACGGTGCCCACGGGAACCCTCACATCCAGGTCGTTGCCGCGCGCTCCGTGGCGGTTGCCCCCCGAGCCGTGCTTGCCGCTCGAGGCCCGGCGATGGGGGTGGTCGCGGAAGGCCAGCAGAGAGGCGATGTTGCGGTCCGCCACCAGCCAGACGTCGCCCCCCCGCCCGCCGTCGCCGCCGGACGGCCCGCCCCGATCCACGTGGGCCTCCCTGCGGAAGGCGACGCACCCGGCGCCACCGTCACCGGCGGCGACATGGAGGATGCACTCGTCGACGAACCCCGACACCCCGTCAGGCTAGGGCCGGGCTCGGCGTCAGGCGTCGGCGGGGACTACCGCGACCAGCTTGCGGCCCCGACTGGATCCGAAGCGCACCACGCCGTCGGCAGTGGCGAAGAGCGTGTCGTCGCCGCCGCGCCGGACATTGGTGCCCGGATGGATCCTCGTGCCCCGTTGGCGCATGATGATGGCGCCGGCCAGAACCCGGCCGCCGTCGTAGACCTTCACGCCGAGGCGCTGCGCGTTCGAGTCGCGGCCGTTGCGGGTTGATCCCCCGCCCTTCGTCTTGGACATTCGAGTCAGCCCTTCCGGATGTCGGTGATCTGCAGCGTCGCCAGAGTCTGGCGGTGGCCCCACCGGCGGCGCTGGTTGCTCTTGGACTTGTAGGTGAAGCCGCGAATCTTGGGGCCGCGGTGCTCGTCGACCACGACCGCGGTGACGCTCGTGGCAGCGAGGTCGGCCGGCGTCGCCAGCACGGCGTCGCCGTCCACCACCAGCACCGGGCGCAGCGAGACCTCCGAGCCCGGCTCGGCGACGCGCTCCACCTCGATGGTGGAGCCCTGCTCCACGCGGTACTGCTTGCCGCCGGTCTTTACCACTGCGTACATGGGCATCGAATTGTACCTGCGTACGATTCCCCCTCCACGCAGGAGAGGCTCCTGTCTTCCGCTCTTGTTCGCTGCGCTCACGGGCCGCTCGGGCCCTGTCTTCCGCTCTTGTTCGCTGCGCTCACGGGCCGCTCGGGCCCTGTCTCCCGCTCTTGTTCGCTGCGCTCACGGGCCGCTCGGGCCCTGTCTTCCGCGGCCTCTGGTCAGTCGATGAGGTCCGCCAGCAGCCGGAAGCCCCGGCCCGAGCAGTCGCCGCAGATGTCCGACAGCGACTCGAGGAGTCCCTCGCCGCTGCGCTTGCGGGTCATCTCAATCAGCCCGAGGCCGCTGATGTCCAGCACCTGGGTGCGGGTCTTGTCCCTCGCCAGGGCCTCGCGGAAGCGCTTGGCCACCATGGCCCGGTTGGCCGCCACCTCCATGTCGACGAAGTCCACGACGATGATGCCGCCTATGTCGCGCAGCCGCAGTTGACGGGCCAGTTCGTCGGCGGCCTCAAGGTTGTTGGCCAGCACCGTCTCCTCCAGGCTGGACTTGCCGACGTTCTTGCCGGTGTTGACGTCCACCACGGTGAGGGCCTCGGTGCGCTCGATGATGAGCGAGCCGCCCGACGGCAGCCACACCTTGGACTCGAGCGCCTTCTTGAGCTGCTCGGTGACGTAGTGGCGCTCGAACAGCGGCAGCTTCTGCTTGCCGGCGTCGTAGAACTCCACCCGGTCCGCGAGTGGCCCGATTATCGACGAGATGTAGCCGGACACCTTCGAGTAGAGCTCCTGGTCGTCGATGATCACGCCCCGGTAGTCGGAGTTGAGCTCCTCGCGGATGAGGCGCAGGGGAGCCTCGGGCTCCCGGTACAGCAGCGCCGGGGCGGAAGAAGACGCGGCCAGCTTCTCGATGTCCTTCCACTGGCGCAGCAGGCGCTCAATGTCGCGCTCGATCTCGGCCGCGGTGACCTTCTCGGCCGCGGTGCGCATAATCAGCCCATGGTTGTCCGGCTTGACCTTCTCGAGGATCGACCGCAGGCGCTTGCGCTCGGAGTCGGGAAGGCGCTTGGAGATCCCGAAGCCCGACGAGTTGGGCATCAGGACCACGAAGCGGCCCGCCAGTGACACGTCCTGGGTGAGGCGGGCGCCCTTCTCTCCGATCGGGTTCTTGGTGACCTGGCACAGGATCGACTGCTTGGGCCGGAGCAGCTCCTCGATGCGGGGCTTGGCCTGGTCGCCCTCGGTGCGGCCGCCCTCGATCTCATCGGGGTCGTACTGGACGTCTCCCCGGTACAGCACCGCGTTCTTGGGCGTGCCGATGTCAACGAAGGCAGTCTCCATGCCCGGCAGCACGTTCTGTACCCGTCCGAGATAGATGTTGCCGTGGATGTGGCTGACGTCGTCGGCCAGCCGCGACACCCTGAACTCGATTAGGCGCCGACCCTCGAGCACCGCTATCTGGGTGATCTGCCCGCTGACGTGGACGCACATGAGGTAACGGCCGAGAGCCTGGCCCTTGCGGGTGCGGCCCCGACGACCCTTGAGGCTCTTCTCGTCGAGCTCGACCGGCTCGTCGTAGGTGACGGCCTCCACCACCGCGGGCGAAGGAGGCTTCTGGCCGGAACCCCGGCCGCCGCGGCGGCGTCTCCTCCTGCGCCCCCCGCCGGGAGCGGAACCGCCCGCGGGTGTGCCGCCATCGCCTGCGTCCGCCGGCATGGGCAGAGAGGGACGGGTGTCACCGATCTTGGGCTTTCGCGCCGGTTGCTGGTCCGGGCGGCGCGGCTTCGAGGGCCGTGCGGCGGACGGCCCGGCGGAATCGGACTGCTGTCTTGCCGCCGGCCTACCCGCCTGTGTTTTCTTCTCGGCGGCGCCGGAGGCGCCCGCCGCGTGTCGTTCGTTGGTCATTGTTTTCCTTCGAGTACGTGAGCAGGTTGGTCATGGCTCGACCCCTGCTCCTGCGACCGACAGCTCGGCGACCGCGAGCGGTTCGCGGCGCTGGAGTCCGTCGGTTGCGATCCATTGGTGAAGACGGCACGCCCGCAGAAGGCTGAGCGGCGGGTCGAGGCTCGCGAGCAGCTCCGCTGGGCGCACAGCCCGCGGTTTTGTGCCCAGCTCGGCGATGAGCCTCACGCCGTCTGTGATGTTTTCCTGCACCTCGACAGCGAGCACGGCAGGCCGGATGTCATCAGTGTCCAGCCGCCCTTTGCGCTCGCGTTGCACGAGCAGCTCGCAGCGGGCCATGGCCCGCGCCAGCGAATCCGACGCCCCTGCAGCGTCGGCGCCCGCCGCGTCGATGCTCCAAGTACAGCTAGTTACCGCGTGCTGGAGCGACGGCTCGCCGGGGGCGAGACCGGCCGCGGCCAGCGCTGTCAATCCCGTCGGCAGCGACGCGGTAAGCGCTGCGACCAGGGTCTCGGTGTCGATGCTGGCTGCCTGGTCCGGATCCAGCTCGACGTCGAGGTACTCGGCGTCAGAGGAGTATCCGGTGGACAGGGCCAGCCCGAACGCGATCTTGGGCCGAGGATTGAACCCGGCCGAGTAAGTCACGGGCACCCGGGCGCGCCGCAGCGCCCGCTCCCAGATCCGGGCCACGTCCCGATGGGATGTGAAGCGGACCTTGCCGTGCTTCGAGAAGCGAACCCTCACCCGTGACGCCATCACGGCGCCGCCCCCACGAGGCCCCGCTCGGTCAGGCGCACCGGGACCGCCGCGCCGCGCGAGGTGTCGATGCCGGTGCCTTGGCTGCCCCCTGCGGGCGGCACCGCGGAAGCCACAACGTGCTCGATGCCGTAGCCGGTGCACGCCCCGCAGTCGTAGCACGGCGTCCAGCGGCAGTCCTCGAGACCCACCTCGTCGAGAGCGTCCCGCCAGTCCTGCCACAGGAAGTCCTTGTGGAGCCCCGCGGACAGATGATCCCAGGGCAGCACCTCGTCGGAGGTGCGGTGCCGGTAGACCCCGGCGTCGACGTCGATACCGCAGGCGTCCGCCGCGGCCTGCCACCGCCGCAGGTCGAAGTGCTCGGACCACTCCTGGAAGGTGCCCCCATGACGCCAGACGTGCTCGATCACCGGACCGAGGCGGCGATCGCCCCGGCTGGCCAGGCCCTCGGCCAGGCTGGCCGCCGGGTCGTGCCACTTCAGCTGCACACCCTTAGCCCGGCGCAGATCGCTCCGCAGCAGACCGATCTTGCGCCGAAGCTCCGCCATGGTGTTCTGCCCGAACCACTGGAAGGGGGTGAACGGCTTGGGCACGAACCCGCCCACCGACACCGTGACCGACGGCGACCGCACGTGGGTCCGCCCCAAAGCCACGCAGTTTCGGGCCAGCTCCGCGATGGCGAGCGTGTCATGGTCGGTCTCGGTGGGCAGGCCGGTGAGGAAGTAGAGCTTCATCCGGCGCCATCCCTGCGAATAAGCCGACTCCACTGCGGAGTAGAGGTCGTCTTCGGTGATGAGCTTGTTGATCACCTGGCGCATCCGCCAGGTTCCCGCCTCAGGCGCGAATGTGAGCCCCGTTCGCCGGGCTCGCTGGATCTGAGCCGCGATGCCGACCGTGAAGGCATCGACTCGCAGGCTGGGCAGCGACACCGAGACCTGGCCGCAGTCCGAGTCGTTGACCGTGGAGGCGACGATCTTCTCGATGCCGCTGAAGTCGGCGGTACTCAGCGAGGTGAGGGCGACCTCGTCGTAGCCGGTGCGACGCAGGCCCTCGCTCACCATGGTCCGCACCTGCTCGGCCGGGCGCTCGCGCACCGGCCGGGTGATCATCCCGGCCTGGCAGAAGCGGCAGCCTCGGGTGCAGCCCCGGAAGACCTCGACGTTGAGGCGGTCGTGGACCACCTCGGTGAGCGGGACCAGCTGCCGCTTCGGGTAGGGCCAATCGGCTAGGTCAGCCACCGTGCGCTTCTCAACCACGGCCGGTACGTCGGGGTACCGCGGCTCGACGGCCGCCAGCCGTCCCCGGTCGTAGACGGCCTCGTACATCGACGGCACATAAACCCCGGGCACCCGGGCAAGGGCCCGCAGAATGCCGCGGCGGCCCCCTGGCCGCCCCGAGGTCTTCCAGTCAGCGAGCACGTCGGTGACGTCGCCCACCGCCTCCTCGCCGTCGCCGAGCACGACGAAGTCCACGAAGTCGGCCAGCGGCTCGGGGTTGTAGGTGCAGTGGCCCCCGGCACCGATCAGCGGGTCCGAGTCGTGGCGCTGCACACTCCGCACGGGCACGCCCGCGAGGTCGATGCAGTTCAAAACGTTCGTGTAGGTGAGTTCGGCGGAGAGGTTGAAGGCGATGACGTCGAACAGCGCAGCCGGGCGGTGGGTGTCGAGCGAGAACAGCGGCAGTCCCTCGGCCCGCATCAGCGCCTCAAGGTCCACCCACGGCGCGTAGGCCCGTTCGGCGGCCGCGTCCGGACGCTCGTTGAGGATCTCGTAGAGGATCTGCAGGCCCTGGTTGGGCAGGCCGATCTCGTAGGTGTCGGGGTAGGTGAGCAGCCACGACACGATCTCGGGGCCGTGGTGGGGGGTCTGCATCCCGTGCTCGCCCCCGATGTAACGGGCGGGTTTGGAAACCTGCGGCAGCAGATGCTCAAGACGATGCCACAGGTTTGTCACCATGCCAGCCTACATCTGCTGGTCGAGCATCCCTTCGATGTCGAGTCGGCGGCGGTACACGCCCGCGACGAGTCCCAGCGACGCCATCGAGGTGAGCATCGAGGATCCGCCGTAGCTGACCAGGGGCAGCGGAATGCCGGTCACCGGCATCATTCCCATGGTCATGCCGACCGACTGGAACATCTGGAACAGGAACATGACGAAGACCCCGGTGCAGATGAGCCGCTCGAACTGGGTCGAGGCGATCTGTGCGGTCCTCCAGATGCGGAACAGCAGGACCGCGTACAGACCGAGAAGCAGCGAGGCGCCCCGCAGGCCCAGTTCCTCGCCCGCGACCGTGAATATGAAGTCGGTCTGCTGCTCGGGCACCAGGTCGGACCGGGTCTGGGTCCCCTGGAACAGCCCCTGTCCGCGCAGCCCCCCGTTCCCGATGGCGATCTGGGCCTGCTCTACGTTGAAGGCGCGGTTGGCAGCGTCGTCGCTTGCCTCCGACGGAGCGAAAAGATAGACGCGCAGGCGTGCCTCCTGGTACTCGGCCAGCGCGTCGGAGCGGAGCACACCCACGGTCCCGACCGCGGCGACGATGGCCAGAAGGGCGATCCAGCGGAGCCTGATCCCGCTCACGACCACGGTCACCACCGCGATCACCAGGTACACCAGCATGGTTCCGAGGTCAGGCTGCTGGAGCAGCAGCCCGATCGGCGCTGCCGCGAGCGCCAGAGCCAGCCCGACTCGCCGCAGGCCCGCCTCGCCCCGGCGAGGCGACAGCAGTAGCGCCAGCCCAACTATCACCACAAGCTTCCCGGGCTCGGACGGCTGCACCCTGAACGTCGCGAACGAGAACCAGCCCCGCGTGCCGCTGACCTCCACGCCCACCTCCAGCACCAGCCACAGCGCCGCCATCATCGCCAGGAAGCCGAGCGGGTAGAGCCTTCTGATGTACCTGGGAGCGACGAAGGCGGCGACCGCGGCCACAACCGCGCCGATGGTGACGAACAGGACCTGGCGCTCGAGGAAGGCGGTGTTGGGCTCGGTGAAGTCATCTACCACGCCCCTGGTGGCCGAATAGACGAGAACCGACCCAATGGCGGCGAGAGCCAGCGCCGACAGGATCAGGAACGGATCGACCAGCAGCCACCAGGGATCCTTGGCGCGCTCAAGCGACTCGAGCTTGGGCGGGGGCGGCGCGAGCACAGTCACAGCAGGGCGTCCAGTCCTCGCTGCTCCACGGCGATCTCGCCTCCCACCAGCTCAGCGCATTCCTGCGACAGCACGGGCCGCTTCTCGGAGATGGGGACGCCCTCGGCGTCCACCTTGATCTCGCCGGTGCGGACGCCCTCCAGGAACGCCACCAGCAGCTTCACCTCCCCGTAGCAGGCGTCCACTTCCTTGGCCGTGCGAGCCCTCTCCACCGTG
>JAKZWH010000082.1:0-4446 GCA_047515615.1 Acidimicrobiales bacterium
CCCATTACCCGCTCGGCTGCGAACGCTATGTCTCGGTCCAGGTCGAGGTCGGGCGGAAACACGCCATCAAGCACCGCGCCCAACAAGCCATCCGGGGGGTCGCGCAGCGCTTCCAGCGCGATGGTCGTGCCGTAGCTCACTCCGTACACCAGCCACCGCTCATACCCGAGAGCGGCCATCACGTCGACCACGTCCGCGGCGTGGGCTGCCGTGGTGGTGTGGGCCAGCGCCGGATGGCCCGACAGCCGGTCCACGCAGCGGCCGTACGCCTCCGCCTCGATGGCATCGGCCTCTTCGGTGGTGGCTGCCAGCAGCTCGGGCAGCACCTCTTGCACCTCGGGGCAACTGAAGTCGACGCTGCCGAAGCCCGTACCTCGCTGGTCGATGAACACCTGCGGGTGGGGCCTGCTCGGGAGGTAGGCGGCAAGGTCGCTGCTGGCTCCGCCGGGCCCGCCCTGCAGCACCGCCATCGGCGGGAGCGACGACCCCGCGCGCCCGGCGCGGATCACAACGCTTATGTCGATGACGCCCGACTCGGGGTCGTTCCGATCGACGGGCACGGCGACCAGCAAGCATTGCAAGTCGAGGTCCAGGAGTTCCTCCGGGCAGGCGTTGCCCTCAGAGGATGTACTCCCGTCAAGCCCGGCGCCGGGCGACAGCGCCTCCTCCGCCAGCTCACCAACTGGCTCACCGGACGCGGACGGCTCCGCGGGCGATTTGTCTGCGGGTCCCGAGGACTCCTCGGACGACCCGTCACCGTCTAGGGCAAGCTCGACTGCAGCGGCCCCGCTTGAGAGCGAGTCTTCGGAATCAGGATTCGTTTCGGGTGCCCCGACCCCGGTCTCCCCGCCGCTGCAAGCTGCCGCTAGGAGCGCTGCCGCGATAAGGGCCCCAACGACCCTTAGAGGCAGCGCCCCGATCACCAGAGCTTGTCGGTGTAGGTGTCGGTGCCGACGATTGTGGGCAGGAACGGTGCGGCGAACACGACTGTGCCCGCCCCGGAGTCGGCCAGGCCGGACGCGTAGGCCCGGAACCGGTCCCAAGCCTCGGCGGGATCGCCGTCCAGGAAGAACATCTGCACCTGGCGGTGGGCCGGACCGGCCGGCGTGCCCAGATCCATGGGCGCCCGCTCCGTCGCCCCGCCGACCGGGTCGATGTAGCGCCACGACACCATCGACGCCACCGTGGAGCCGTCCATTAGCTCTGGCAGCGCCACAGTGCGCAGGTGGTCGTTGAACTCCTCGGTGCCGGTGTCATCAGCGGGATCAACGGCCACCACCGCCAAGCCCCGGTAGGGATGGTCGAGAGCCAACTCGATGGGCACGGGATCGTCGTCGCGGTAGTGCGACCACGGCTCGTGCAGCAGCACAGTGTGGGCGTGGATCCGGTTGTTGAAGCCCCGGCCGTCCTTGTAGAGCCCGATCACCTGGTCGATGGACCAGGCGAAGTGCTCGCGGTGGCGGCCTTCGTGGACCCAGTAGATGGCCAGGTAGGAGCCGGCGTGCACGGGCACCGCCAGCGGGGAGTCCCCCGGAAACCGCAGGTCTTTGAGGTCGCGGGTGGCCACCCAGCGGCGGCCGGCGAACAGCCACGGCCCGACCAGGCACCCGGCATAGAAGTGGTCGCGCTCGTACCAGCGGTTGTAGGCCACCTCGTGGCCCCGCTCGGGGTCGACCATCGTGAACAGGCAGCTGCCGACCCGCACGGGGTGGGTGTTCATGGGCTCACCCCGACCTTCTGTGCGGCTCCGGCGCGGGGGCCGTCATGAGTCGAACACCGTGCGGGTCACCCAGTCGGCGACCAGGGCCGGCTTCGATCCGCCCTCGATCTCGACGGTGATTGTGGTGACGGTCTGGACCGCGGCTGGCTTCAGCTCCACCGACTTCACGCTGGCGTTGGCCCGCACCCTCTTGCCTCGGCTGACGGGACTGATGAAGCGCACCCGGTCGAGGCCGTAGTTGATGCCCATGACCGCCCCGTCGAGCCGGGGAGTGTCGGAGGGAACCGACTGCATCAGGTGCGTCAGCATGGAAAGGGTGAGGAAGCCGTGGGCGATGGTGCCGCCGAAGGGTGTCTCGGTCTTGGCCCGCTCCTCGTCGATGTGGATGAACTGGTGGTCGCAGGTGCAGTCGGCGAAGGCGCCGATCTGCTCCTGGGTGATCTCGAACCAGTCTCCGTGGCCCTGCTCGGTGCCCTCACGGGCCTTCAAGACCGGGTACGCAGTCTCGGCGCTGCTCATGCGGCTCCCCTCTCGTGGCCGGGGTGGACGGCGCAAACCTACCGCCGCGCCTTGAGCGCGTGCGCGGGGACAGGCTGGTCCACCACAAAATTGACGTAGTTGGCCCCATGCAGGGTGCACAACTACTTCGATTTCGTGTAGCCGCGCAGAGCCTGCTCCAGCAGGAAACCGGCGGGGTGGGCGGCCGAGCCCTGGCGGCGGGCGGTGACCAACCGGCGCCGGGCCAGGACCTCGCACCCGGTCAGCGGGCTGTCCCCCCACTCGGCCTGGACCACGGGCAGCACCGACCACCCCAGGCCGAGCCTCACCATCTCGCAGAGCACCTCGGGCTGGTGGGACTCGGCCACCACCTCCAGCGGCGCGCCCCGCCGGCGCAGAGCGGCCTCGGCCACGGCACGGGTGTGAGCGCCGCGGGGGAACAGCACCCATGGTCCCCAACCCGCGCTGGGACCGGGGCGGCGGCGTCCGTCCGGTGCGTATACGGCGAGGTCCTCGGTCAGCAGCACTTCGGTGCTCACTCCCCTCAGCGGTTCGGGAGGCTCCACACACACCGCGAGATCAAGAGATCCGCCGACGAGCTCTCGAAGCAGGTCGCCCGAGGGCGCGACCCGCAGATGGATCCGCAACTCGGGATGCTCGGTCCGGAAGCGTCGCAGCACCTGTCCGTGGTGCTGCACGGCGGCGGCGTCGATCATGCCGAGCCTCAACCGTCCATGGTCCCCGGAGCGCGTCCGCTGAGCCCAGTCCGTCAAGTCGGCGGTAAGCGCCACCACTTGGCGGGCGTGCTCCAGGACCGGCCTGGTGTCTGGTCGCAGCACCCGGCGCCGGCCCTCCCGATCGAACAGAGGCACGCCGACACGGCGTTCGAGCTCGGCCAGACCCTGCGACAGAGCCGACGGGCTCACACCGACACGCTCGGCGGCCAGCGCGAACGTGTCTGAGTCGGCCACGGCCACCAAGTATTCGAGTTGTCGGATCGACAGGTCGGGCAGCGCGGCGGTCATCCCCACATAATAGTTAAGAATTACTTAACCTTCAATCATTAATCGCCAGCATCCTTTAATCTAGCTGTCATGGATCTTCAACTCTCATCCCAAGACGGCTCTACGGCCGGGCCCTCAAGGCTGTCCGCACCCCGACAGATCGCTCCGGCCACGGGCACGCTGGGTGTGCTCACGCCGGGCATGGGCGCGGTGGCCTCCACCTTCGTGGCGGGCGTCATCGCCGCCCGCCGGGGCCTGAGCCCGGCCATCGGCTCGATCAGCCAGATGGCTCACATACGCCTCGGCACCAAGACCGAGAACCGCAATCCCCCCATCCGGGAGTTCGTGCCGCTGGCCGAGCTCGACGACCTGGTCTTCGGCGGCTGGGATCCGCTGTCGGCCAACGTTCTGGAAGCGGCCCGCACGTGCGGCGTGCTGGAAGAGCGCGATCTGGGCACCATCTCGGCCGAACTCGAGGGCGTGGTGGCCATGGACGCGGTGTTCGACCGGCGCTGGGTGAGCCGCCTCGACGGGGTGCGGGTGAAGCCGGCCGCGTCCAAATGGGACCAGGCTCAGGCCCTGATGGACGACATCGAGAACTTCCGCAGCGCCAACAGCTGCGACCGGCTGGTGATGGTGTGGTGCGGCTCGACCGAGGCGTTCTCGGAGCCGACCGCGGTACATGAGTCGGTGAAGGCGTTCGAGGCGGGGTTGAAGGCCGACGACGACGCCATCGCCCCCAGCCAGATCTACGCCTACGCCGCGCTGCAGAGCGACGTGCCCTTCGCCAACGGGGCCCCCAACCTCACCGTCGATCTGCCGTGCATGGAGGAGCTGTCCCGCGTCCGGGGCGTCCCCATCGCGGGCAAGGACTTCAAGACCGGCCAGACCCTGATGAAGACTCTGATCGCGCCAGGTCTCAAGGCCCGGATGCTGGGCCTGCGAGGCTGGTACTCCACCAACATCTTGGGCAACCGCGACGGCGAGGTGCTCGACGCTCCGGAGAACTTCAAGAGCAAGGAGGTGTCGAAGCTGGGCGTGCTCGACACGATCCTTCAGCCCGACCTCTACCCCGACCTCTACAACGAGATCCACCATGTGGTGCGCATCAACTACTACCCGCCGCGGGGCGACAACAAGGAGGGTTGGGACAGCATCGACATCTTCGGGTGGCTCGGCTACCCGATGCAGATCAAGGTGGACTTCCTTTGCCGCGACTCGATC
>JAKZWH010000083.1:0-7174 GCA_047515615.1 Acidimicrobiales bacterium
CTCGGTGACGAGCTGATCCTGGCATCCCTGGTGACGGCCCTCAGGGCCCGCGGCGCCGAGCCCGTAGCCATCACCATCGACGCGGCCCGTACCGGCCGCGACCATGGGATCGCAACGGTCACCCATCGCAACCCCAGCCAGTCGCTGACCCTTCGGCGGCTTCTGCGAGACGCCGATGGGCTGGCCATCGCGGGCGGAGTCATACAGTCCGAGACCTCGCCTTGGAACATTCCGTTCCACATCTCGCGCCTGCGAGCCGCAGCCGCAGAGCGCTGTCCGGCCGCGGCCATCGGAATGGGAGTAGGCCAGGTAGAGGGCCTGCTCGGGCTGGGCCTGAGCCGCCGGTCGTTGCGGCACCTCAGCCATCTGGTAGTGCGAGACGACGACTCCGCCGAGCGGCTCCGCCGTTGGGGCCTGCCGCACGTGGTCGTCGGAGCCGATCCCGTGCTGGCGCTCGAGCCCCCGAGCGTCGAGCCCACCGACACGATGTGCGTGATCTTGCGGCCCTCCAACCGCCGCGGCCTGCGAACGGCAGCGGGCAAGGCCGCGAAGGCGCAGCCGCGTGGTGCGACGCTCGAGCGCATCGCCCGATCCATAGAAGCGGCCGCGGCCGCTACCGGTCTGGCCCCGCGCCTGCTCGCATTCCAAGCCAGCCGCGAGGGCCTGATCCATGAAGAATTGGCCGACCGGCTGACCATGGCGGCCGAGGTGGTCGCACCGACCGTCGGCACTGTTCTGGCAGAGGTCGGGCGCAGCCGGCTGGTCGTGACGATGCGATATCACGGCGCCGTGGCCGCTCTGCTGCACGGCAGACCGGCCGTCATGCTCAACTACTCGCCCAAGATGGCCTCGCTGGCGGGCGAGGCCGGCGGATGGGCCCCGCTGCTGAACCTCGAACAGCTCGTGTCGGGCCAGCTCGAGGCCGCGGTCTTGGCCGCGCTCGACGCTGGGGACCGGGCGTCGGAGGCGCGAGCGGAGCTTCGAGGCCGGCTGGCGGCGAACGACGCCGCCCTAGACGAGTTGACCGCAGTTGGAAGCTGAGCGGGCGCCCGCCTCAGCCAGACTCGGGCGGATGGCTCGGCTGGCGCGAGGCGCCTACATTGCAGGGCTCGGCGCGGCGATCGTCTGGCTGGCGGTGGCCCGCGGGGCCGAGGTGGCGGATCTGCTCGAGCGCGCCCGACCCCTGCCGATCGCGGCGGCGCTGGCGGCGACGTTCGTCCTCATCGGGCTGTCAGCGCGATTCTGGGTGCAGAGCCTGCGGATGCTGGGCCATCGGCCGCGGCTGTCGGAGGTCGCACTGGCCACCGCCCGGGCCCTTCCCGCCCGCTACGTTCCTCTCGGCGTGAGCTTCGCGGCGGCCAGGATCGCCCTGCTGCGGGCCCGCGGCATAGAACTTGCGCCGCTGATGACCACTGCCGCGCTGGAGACGGTGATGCGTCCGACCGTGGCCTTGACGATGGGGACCGCGCTGCTCGCCGTCTCCGGCGGGGCGGCTGGCAGGCTCAGCTGGCCGGTGACAGCCTTGGCCGTCGCAGCGGTGGCCGCGACGCCCGTGGCAGGAGGCAAGGCCCTCGGCTGGCTGGCTGCCCGGCGCGGCGTCACCCTCGCCATCACCTGGAACGGCTACGCGCGGCTCGTGGTCGCGGAAGCGGCGTACTGGGCCTGGGCGTCGATGACGTTCGTGCTCTACCTGCGGGCGTTCCCGTCCGCTGACGAATTCGCAGCACTGCAGACCGCGGGAGCGTTCATGGTGGCTTGGGCGCTGGGGTTCCTCGCCGTATTCGCGCCCCAGGGGATCGGCGTCGCCGAGATCAGCCTGGTCGGTCTGCTCGCGGCCGGCGATGACGAGTCGGGCATCGCCATGGCCGCTGTCTTCGCCGGCTACCGGCTCGTTCAGGTCGCCCGCGACATACTGGCGACCGCCTCAGCCGAGGTCATCGCCAAGCGTCGAGCTCGGCGAGGATCTGCACCGACGGGCTGACCGTCGGAACTCGGCGCGGTCGTCGATACTGCTGGGGATCGCTCAGGAACTCCTCGACGATCAGCCTGTCGTATCGGCTGACCACCACGTTGTCGCCCACGCCGTCGGGCCGGCCCGTGCGGTCGCACCACAGAAGGGTGGGCACACCCAGCGCGGCGCACTCCTCCTGGATGGTGCCTCCGTCGGTGATGACGAGTGGAGCGGATGCCACCATGGGCAGGAACTCCCCCCGGGGCGTCAGCGGCGCCACCTCCACGCCAGCCGCGGCCAACCGCTGACGGGCCGCGCTTCCCAGGGCCCGGGATGTGGGGCTGTTCATGACCCACCGCACCGGCATCGCGGCCGCCAGTGTCTCGACGACCTCCACGAGCGCGTTCCGCCTCGTACGGTGATGGACGTTCTCGACCCGGTGAATGGTGACCACCGCGGCGCTGCGGCTCGAGTCGCCGTCAGTGTCGAGGGCGGCGTCGAGGGTCTCGCTCACAGTCTCGAGCACGGTGTTGGAGGGCTGCTCAACGATCCTGCCCTTCACACCCGATCGTCGGAGGTTGGACGCGGCCTCCGGCCCGGGAGCGAACAGCACGTCGGCGAGTCGCCCCACAACGATCCGCACTATCTCCTCCGGGAAGGGATGCAGCAGGCGACGAGTCCGCAGTCCAGCCTCGACTTGGGCCACGGCCAGCCCCGCCCGCTTGGCCAGCAGAGTGCTGAGCAGCGTGGTCGGCGTGTCGCCGTGCACGACACATACGCCCGACCGCCCGCCGAACACGTGGTCGCGCAGACGAGACCGCGATGCGAGCCGCGCCGACAGCTTCAACGCCCACCACACAGCCTGAGGGATCGAGACGACGTCGCGGCCCGAGCCCATCCGGTGGTCGGGATCCCTCAATCCGAGCTCGTTCCGGTACGAGACGGCCAGTTCGGCGTGCTGGCCCGAGTCGATCAACCGATAATCGACGCCGCCGGAGTCCATCAGTCTGAGCAACGGCGCCATCTTGATGTACTGCGCCTTCGTGCCGATGAACACGTGGATCACGGTCTCAGCCAATCACTGCGTGCTTCCGCGAGGCCCCTGTCGCAGCCTGGACCGCGCCCGGGCGCGATGGGCTGGCCGCGGGTCACGAGCACGATCCGACCGCGCCAGCCTCCCTGACCGCATGCCGGAGGCGGTCGGCCGCCTCCTCAGGAGTGATGTCGCGCTGCGCTTCGGCCAGCATCTCGTAGCCGCCCATGAACTTGCGGGCGTCGGCCCTCAGCAGCGGGGGGTAGAAGTGGGCGTGCAGCACCCAGTGCGGCGACGGCTCACGACCGGGCGCCGGATGCCACCCCATCGAGTAGGGGAAAGGCACTCCGAACAGGGCGTCGTAGCCAGCTAGCAGCTGCTTGAGCGCAGCGCCCAGCGAGGCCCGCTCGGCCGAGCGCATATCGATCAAGCGGCTACACCCGCGGCGGGATGCGAGAAGAGTCTCGAAGGGCCAAACAGCCCAGTAGGGCACGACGACCAGCCAGTCGTCGTTGCGCACAACGACTCGCTCATCCAACTCTTCCTCGCGCTCGGCATAGCCGGTGAGCAGAGCGCGACCGTGGACGGCATGGTGCTGGCGCTGGAGTTCGTCCTCGGTCGCCACAATCGCCGGGATGACCGAGCCCGCCCATGCCTGACCGTGGGGGTGAGTGCTGGACGCACCCGTTGCCGTACCCCTGTTCTCGAATATCTGCACCCAGGCCCAGTCATCGGAGAGCTCAGCGTGCTGGTCGCACCACAGATCGACGACCTCCGCAATGTCGGCCGCCGACATTGCGGCCAGCGTTGCGTCGTGGCGCGCCGAGAAACACAGCACCCGGCAGGTTCCCAACTCCGGCTGGTAGCTGAACCACGGTTCGTCTGCCGCATTGGAACCATGCGCCGGCACCAACGCTTCAGGCTCCAACGAGGCGAAGTCGTTGGTGAACACGAACGTCGAGTCGTAGTCAGGGTTTCGTGCCCCTCCGGCACGCTCGTTGCCCGGACACAGATGGCAGGTTGGGTCGTAGCGTCGACCTTCCCGCGGTTGCGTCACCTGCGTCTCACCCCGCAACGGACGCCTGGAGCGACCGGCCGCCACCAGGACCCACTGTCCGCTCAGCGGGTTGCGGCGCCTGTGCGACCCCGGGTAGGCGGTCACGATTCTTGGGTTCCCTGAGAATCTTTGGGCGGCCGCGGCAAGACCGCCGACACACTCACCCCACCACAGGGCCGCAGTGTCATGCGTCAGCCGCTGGCGACGCGCCTCAGAGGCATGGCCCCAGCATGAATGGGCGCGAGCCGCTGGGGATAGAGCACCCGGACCTCAGCCATGGCCGGCACCGCGGGCTGCTGGCGGCGGACGGCGCCGAAGGCGAACAGAAGCAGGGCCAGGTCGGCCAGCACATGAACGGCGAGGGAGGCCGCCCCCAGCACGGGCACGGCCAGCACAGAGAGCACCGCCGCTGCCACGAGCACCGCGGCCACCTGGCGGCGGCGGGAAAGGGCCTGTTGCGGAGTCCGAGGCGGCTCGAACAGCTCACCCCGGGGCTTGGCTGCCGCGCCGACAATCCCGGCCTGGGCAACGCCGCGGCCCGCGGCGTTGATGGAGCCGTTGAAGCTGAGCGTTCCGTCGTAGTGCATCGGCTGAGTCGCACGCCTCTCCCGGTACCACAGCGCGAAGTATCCGAGCCACGCCGTCGCCAGCACCGTTAGCACGATCAGAGTCACAGGCCAGTTTCCTCCTCGTTCGATGGGATCGAGACGCCGACGCCCCGGCGGATGCGCACCACGCGCACCGCACGCCGCTTCGACGACCCGTACATGCAGACGACGGCTCCTTAAAGAATGACAGGCAACAACAGTGAAGTGGTGGATATCTTCCGGTGATCGATATCTACCGGGCGATGCTCACGGTTCCTCACCGCGGCCGGTGCCCGACCGTTGCCTTGCCCTCACGGCTCCTCGCGGCGATAGGTGCCCGACCGCCCGCCGCTCTTTTCCCACAGGGCGATATCGCTGATCGTCATGGACCGGTCCATCGACTTGCACATGTCGTAGATAGTCAGCGCGGCCACGCTGCACGCGGTCAGCGCCTCCATCTCCACGCCGGTGCGATCGATCGTCTCCACCCTCGCCTCGATGCCCACCGAGTCGTCGAAGACCTCAAAGTCCACGGCAACCGAGCTGATGGCCAGGCCGTGGCACAGCGGCACGAGCTCTGAAGTCCGCTTGGCGGCCTGGATTCCCGCCACTCGGGCCACGGCCAGCACGTCGCCCTTGGCGATCTCTCCCTGGCGCAGCGCCCGGGCCACCTCGGGCGCCATTCGCACCCGGCCCCTGGCGACGGCCCGGCGGTGCGTGGGCTCCTTCGACGACACATCCACCATCCGGGCCCGACCCTGCGGGTCGAGATGGGTGAAACCCAATGCTCAGCCTCCGACCTCTGGACCCCGCCGCGGGCCCTCAGCCGCCTATCTGCGACATCGAGCGACGGGGCTTGATGAAGTTCACCCTGTTGATCTGGTGACCGGCCCACTTGGACGCGACCGATGCCTCCAGCGCGCCCGCGATCTCGTCGTCGTCAGCGCCGGTGCGCAGCAGGGCGCGCAGGTCCGTCTCGGTCACCGCGAACAGGCAGTTGCGGAAGTTCCCGTCGGCGGTGAGGCGCACCCGGTCGCAGGTCGAGCAGAAGGAGTCGCTGACCGAGGAGACGATGCCCACATGGCCCGATCCGTCGGCGAAGCGGAATCGGCTGGCCGGCGCCGAAGTGCGCTCAACCGGCTCGACCGGGCTGGCCTCGTTGACCCGGGCCAGGATCTCGTTCACTGGAACCACGAGGTCGTTGGTCCAGATGCCGTCGGCATCTAGGGGCATGAACTCAATGAAGCGGACCTCGACCCGCTTGCTGCGGCCGAAGTCGACGAAGTCGGCGATCTCGTCGTCGTTGACCCCCCGCATCACCACGCAGTTGACCTTCACGGGATCGAAGCCGGCGTCGCGCGCCGCGTCGATGCCCTTAAGCACCCGGGCGAGGCCGTCGCGCCGGGTGATCTGCGCGAAGCGGTCCGCCCGCAGCGAGTCGCATGAGACGTTCAGCCGGCGCAGGCCCGCAGCTCGCAGGTCGGCAGCCAGCAGGGGCAGCGACACCCCGTTGGTGGTCATGGCGAGGTCCGTGCCCAGCTCGGCCAGCATTTGAACCAGCGCCGGCAGGTTGGCCCGCACGGTGGGCTCGCCACCGGTGAGGCGGATGCCGTTTACGCCGTAGCGCTCGACCATGATCCGGGCCACCCGGGCGATCTCCTCGAAGGTGAGAATCTCGTCGCGGGGCACCCACTCGAGCCCCTCTGCGGGCATGCAGTAGGTGCAGCGGAAGTTGCACCGGTCGGTGACCGAGATCCTGAGGTCTCGGTGGACCCGCCCGAAGCCGTCTACGAGTTGTGGCGCCATCGCCCTGCAGGCTAGCGGGCGCAGGACCCCAGAGGCTGAGCGCAAGGGCTCCGGCTCACGGGAGTCTCACGAGGCCGGAGCGAGGCCGTGGCCCGAGCGGCCCGTGAGCGCAGCGAACAAGAGCGGGAAACACGCGCCGCCCGCAGAACCGCCCCTACAGCACTATCACGTCGACCGGGTCGCCCACGCCGGCCTGGGCGCCGTCGGGCACCACCGCCAAGGCGTCGGCCCTGGTCATGGCCGCGAGCTGGTGGGAGCCCTGGCCGCCGGACCGGATCACGCGCATCACGCCGCGCTCGTCCCGCTTCGCCGCCACCCTTACGTAGTGGGTCTTGCCGTCGCGCCCGCGGCGAAGCTCGTCGTCGCTGACCGCTCTCACCAGCGCCGGGCCGAGATCGCCAGGACCGTGGCCCGCCATCGCCCTCAGCGCGGGCTTGGCCAGCAGCTCGAAGCTCACCATCGACGACACCGGGTTGCCCGGCAGGCCGAACACCGGGGTGCCGTCGACGATGCCGAAGGCGAACGGCTTGGCCGGCCTGATGGCGATCTGCATCCAGCGCATGTCCCCCATCCGGTCCAGCACCACCTTCACGTAGTCGAAGTCGCCCATCGACACTCCCCCCGACGACAGCACCGCGTCGCATTCCGCCGCGCCGGCCCGGAACGCCCTGGAGATGTCGTCGGGGCGGTCGGGGGCGATCCCCAGGTCCACCCCCTCGAAGCCGGCCTCCGACACCAGC
>JAKZWH010000084.1:0-3483 GCA_047515615.1 Acidimicrobiales bacterium
CGGTCTGCTCGGCGACGGTGTATGCACCCTGCTTCATCACGCCCGCGTGCCGGTGGTAGACGTTGGCTATACCGCTGGCGAGCCCGAGCGTGGACGTGACCGCGCCTATGTGCGCGGCCAGCGCGAACGGGTCGCGCCCGAGGGTCTCCCCGATCCACAGTTGCGAGTAGCCCAGCTCCTCCACCCTCTTGGCGAAGGAGGCCGCATCGGCCCCGCTGAGCGCTTCAGGGGCCGCCCAGCACCCCCGTTCGACCGCCATCTGTGCTCCCTTCAGCCAGCTGCCGGCCCACGGTAGCGGTCAGTAGCGGTAGTGGTCGGGCTTGTAGGGCCCGTCGGCGTCCACGCCCAGGTAGCCGGCCTGCTGGGGGGTGAGTCTGGTAAGGCGGACGCCGAGCGCGTCCAGGTGCAGCCGGGCCACCTCCTCGTCGAGGCGGCGGGGCAGGGTGGTCACCCCGACTTCCTTGGAGTCGGCGTTGGCGTGCAGGTCCATCTGGGCCAGGACCTGGTTGGTGAAGCTGCAAGACATCACAAAGCTCGGGTGCCCGGTGGCGTTGCCCAGATTGAGCAGGCGACCCTCAGAGAGCAGGATCACCGAGTGGCCGTCGCCGAAGACGTACTCGTCCACCTGAGGCTTGATGTTGACCCGCTGAACGTCCGACATCCGGTTCAGGCCGGCGACGTCCACCTCGTTGTCGAAGTGGCCGATATTGCCCACGATGGCCTGGTGCTTCATGCGGGCCATGTGGCCGGCGCTGATGACGCCCGCGTTGCCGGTGGCGGTGACGAAGATGTCGCCTACGGACACCACCGCCTCCAGGGTGTTCACCTCGTAGCCCTCCATGGCCGCCTGCAGGGCGCAGATCGGGTCGATCTCGGTGATGATCACCCTGGCCCCCTGGCCCCTCAGAGCCGCCGCGCAGCCCTTGCCCACATCGCCGAAGCCGCACACCACGGCCACCTTCCCGCCGATCATCACGTCGGTGGCCCGGTTGATGCCGTCGAGGAGCGAGTGGCGGCAGCCGTAGTGGTTGTCGAACTTGGACTTGGTGACCGAGTCGTTCACGTTGACGGCCGGGAACAGCAGCTCGCCCCGCTCCAGCATCTGCTGCAGCCTCATCACGCCGGTTGTCGTCTCTTCGGACACCCCCCGGATGGACGGCACGATCCGCGAGAAGAACCCGGGGTCGTCGGTGGCGATGGAGCGCAGCCGGTCCAGGACTACCGACCGCTCCTCGGAGTCGTCGTCGGTGGCCGCGGGCACCGCTCCGGCCCGCTCGTACTCGAGCCCCTTGTGGACCAGCAGGGTGGCGTCGCCTCCATCGTCGAGGATGAGGCTCGGACCGCCGCCGTCGGGCCAGCGGAAGATCTGCTCGGTGGCCCACCAGTACTCGGTGAGGGTCTCGCCCTTCCAGGCGAACACCGGCACCCCGGAGGGCTCGTCGACAGTGCCGCCGAGGCCTATGGCGACGGCCGCGGCGGCGTGGTCCTGGGTGGAGAAGATGTTGCAGCTCGCCCACCGAACTTGGGCGCCTAGAGCGACCAGCGTCTCGATGAGCACCGCGGTCTGCACGGTCATGTGCAGCGAACCGGCAATCCGGGCGCCGGCCAGCGGCTGATCGTCGATGTAGCGGCCTCGCAGCGCCATCAGCCCGGGCATCTCGTGCTCCGCCAGGCGGATCTCGGCGCGACCGAGCCGGGCCAGAGAGAGGTCCGCGACACGCATGTCGCTACCGGCTTGGGGCACGACGATCACTGCGGCAGATGGCACTTCGGGGCATGGGAATACGAAAGCTACCCCTCGTTGGGAACAGTGGCGCAGAACACGGTTCCCCGACCCTCGAGCGCCACCTGAGGCTCGCCGGCGCCGGACCAGGCCGCGGCGCCGCGGTCCACGGTCACCCCGTTGGCCTCCACGCACCCTTCGGTGCACAGCAGCACCGCGGGCCCGGCCGCCAGACCCGACGACCCGTCCACGTCGAATCGCCGCAGCGAGAACTCCGCGGCGGCCGTGCGGTAGGTGGTGACGCCGCCCGCCGGCTCGGGCCGCTGGACCGGTGGCTCCGATGCAGCGCCGTCGACGATCTGCACCAGCGCGGCCGCGTCCACGTGCTTCGACGTCAGGCCGCCCCGCACGACGTTGTCGGAATCGGCCATCAGCTCCACCGCGGTGCCGCCCAGATAGGCGTGGAGGCATCCCGAGTCCAGGAACATGGCCTCACCCGGAGCGAGCACGACGTGGTTCAACAACAGCGCCACCGCCACTGCGGCGTCCCCGGGGTGGCGGGCCCCCAGCTTGGCCACCGCAGACCGGAGCCCGGACCATTCATCCTCGTCGCCCGCGGCCGCGCAGGCGCGGGCCGCCGACCCGGCCAGCGCGGCCGCCGCGGGCCCATCGAGGGCCAGCAGCCAGGCGAGCAAGTCGGGCATCTGCGAGCCGGACCGCCCGCTGATGCGGCGCCGCAGAGGATCGAGGGCCGGCGCGTCGAGAGTGTCGAGCAGCGCCGCGGTCTGTTGCGGATCGCTGAATCCGCAGAGCGCCTCGAAACTGCTCAGCGCGCAGACCAGCTCGGGCTTGGGCGAGCGGTCCCGGAACATCCGCTGCGGCGCGTCCGGGGGGACCCCCATAGCCTCCTCGCGCTCGAATCCCGCCTCAGCCTGCTCCGCTGACGGGTGGGCCTGAAGCGACAGGGGCACGGCCGCGGCCAACACCTTCAGCAGGAACGGCAGCCGTCCGTAACGCGACGCAACCGCGGGGCCGAGCGCCGCGACCGGGTCGGCGGCGATCAGCCGGTCCAGCGGCTCGGCTCGCGCCCCCACCGCGGCTGGTGCAGACGGATGGGCGCCGAACCACAGCTCGGCCCACGGCTCGCCGGTGGCGGGCCGGCCGAGCAGGTCCGGGATGGCGGTGAGAGACCCCCAGTCGTAGTTGCGAACCGCTCCTTCGATCAGCTCCATGCCTCGGCCGTCCCCACGCCGGTCCGGGCCGGATCAGTCAAAGTCCGAACGGTGGCGGCCGGGCTGCGCCGCCAGCTCTGCGACCGCATCGCCGACCAGCACCAGGTCCAGCAGCTGGGCAAGGGCGCCTTCGCCTTCGGCCCGCACCTCGTGAGTGGCGGCCACGGCCGCTTCGAGCAGGTCGATGCGGTCGGCGAGCCCGGGGGGCTCGAAGTCGTGGCGCAGCACGACCGCGGCGACACCAGCGGGTATCCGCCTCGCCAGCGTGGCCCACGAGGCGGCCTCAGCCTCGTCGGCGGGAAGGTTGCGCCGCACCGACGACACGCCGCCGACCCGGTCCAGCCGGTGGACCCAGCGACGGGCGGCGTGCTTGCCCACGCCCCCGGCGCCGCACACCACCGCCATCCGGCCCCGCACGCTCTCGGCCAGCGCCTCCACCGGCGCGGGGTCGGCGTCGATGAGCCTTTGGCGGGCCTCGATCTGTTCGGCGCTATCGGAGATCAGCCGGTTCATGCCGGCCAGCACGCC
>JAKZWH010000085.1:0-3264 GCA_047515615.1 Acidimicrobiales bacterium
CGGCACGGGCCTCTGGTGGCCATGACGGCCGTCGCGCTGGCCACCACATCGCTGCGGGTGGGGACGATGGTGCTGGCCAACGACTACCGGCACCCGGCCGTGCTGGCCAAGGAGCTGGCCTCCCTCGACCAGATATCGGGCGGGCGCCTAGAGATCGGCATCGGAGCAGGATGGATGGCGTCCGACTACGAGCAGGCCGGGATCGGCTTCGACCGCCCCGGAGTGCGCATCGAGCGGCTCGACGAGGCGGTGACGGTGCTGGAGGGCTGCTTCGGTGAGGGCCTTTTCGACTTCGAGGGCGACCACTACAAGATCGCCGGACTCGACTCGCAGCCCAAGCCCCTGCAAAAGCCCCGTCCTCCGCTGCTCTTGGCTGGCGGTGGCCACAGGATGCTGGCTCTGGCGGCGCGCCGGGCCGACATCGTCGGAGTCAACCCCAGCCTCCACTCGGGAGCGATCGACGAGCACGCCGGGCCCACGGCCACCGCGGACGCGACCGACCACAAGCTTGCGGTGGTGAGGGACGCCGCCGGTGAACGCTTCGGGTCCATCGAACTGCAGACCCGTGTGCATCTAGGCGTCATCACCGACGATGCCCACGCCCTGGCCACTGCGGCCGCTCCGGCGTTCGGTATCACCGCCGAGCAGGCCCTGGCGTCGCCGCATGCCCTGGTGGGCACCGTCGACGAGTGCGTGGCCGCCATCGAGGGCTGGCGAGAGCGCTGGGGGATCTCCTACATATCCTTCACCGGCGACTCGGCCGAAGCGATGGCCCCCGTCGTGGAGCGCCTAGCCGGCCAGTAGCCGAGTTCTGGCAAGATCCGGCCCGCGGTCACTCCCATTCGATGGTGGCGGGGGGCTTGGAGGTGATGTCGTAGGCGACCCGGTTGACGCCGGGCACCTCGGAGATGATACGGCTGCTCATGGCCTCGAGCACCTCGTGGGGCAGGCGGGCCCAGTCGGCGGTCATGGCGTCGGAGCTCGTGACGGCACGGATCACCACCGGGCGCCCGTAGGTGCGCTCGTCGCCCATCACCCCCACCGTGCGGATGTCGGGCAGCACCGCGAACGACTGCCAGATCTCACGTTCGAGGCCCGCGGCCCGCAGCTCCTCGCGCACGATGGCGTCAGCGTGGCGCAGAGTCTCGACCTTCTCGGGGGTCACCTCGCCGATGATCCGCACCGCCAGGCCGGGGCCCGGGAACGGCTGACGGTGCACGATCTCATCGGGGAGGCCCAGCTCGGCGCCCACGGTCCGCACCTCGTCCTTGAACAGCAGCCGCAACGGCTCCACCAGCTCGAAGTCCAAGTCGTCAGGCAGCCCGCCCACGTTGTGATGGCTCTTGATGGTGGACGAGTGGGTGGTGGCGCCCGACTCGATCACGTCCGGGTACAGCGTGCCCTGCACCAGGAACCCTGCGTCGGGAACGCGGACGCGGGCCCGCTCGAAGGCCCGGATGAACTGCACGCCCACCGCTCTGCGCTTGGCCTCGGGCTCGACGACCCCGGCCAAAGCCGCGAAGAACTCCTCAGCCGCGTCCACCCGCACCAACTCGATCCCGGAGTGACGGGCGAAGGTCTCCTCCACCTGGTCGGCCTCCGCCATGCGCAGCAGGCCCGTGTCCACCAGCACGCAGGTGAGCCGGTCGCCGATGGCCCGATGCACCAGGGCCGCGGCCACGGCAGAGTCGACGCCGCCCGAAAGGCCGCAGATGGCCCGGCCGTCGCCCACCTGATCCCGGACCGCGACGACCTGGGCGTCGATTATCGAGTGCATCGACCAGCTCGGCCCGGCATCGCAGGCCCAACGAAGGAAGCGCTCCAACACCTGGCGGCCGTGGGGCGTGTGCTCCACCTCGGGATGGAACTGCACACCGTACAAGCCGCGGCCGGCGTCCTCGAAGGCGGCCACGGGCGAGGCCAGGGTGGACGCGGTCACGGTCGCACCCGGCGGCGGGTCGACGATGGCGTCGAAGTGGCTCATCCACACCGGCTGGGTCGGGGGCAGATCCGAGAGCAACACCCCCCCATCGCCGGCCACGGTCATCTCGGCCCGGCCGTACTCGCCCCGCTCGTTGGGGCCGACCGAGCCGCCCAGCTGCTCGGCGATGAGCTGAGCTCCGTAGCAGATGCCCAGAACGGGCACGCCGAGGTCGTAGATCTCCGGGTCGAGGCTGGGCGCCCCCTCCACATGCACCGAGGCCGGGCCACCGCTGAGGATCACGCCGGCGGGCCGGCGGGCCGCGATCTCCGCCGCGGTGATCGACGACGGCACGATCTCGCTGTACACCTCGCACTCGCGCACCCGTCGGGCGATGAGCTGTGCGTACTGAGCGCCGAAGTCGACGACGAGGACGGTGTCGAAGGCGCCGTCAGCGGTGGCACCTAAGCCGGAATCGCCGCGAAGACTCGTCACAATTGCAGGAAAGCGCGATGATTCGCCGAGGCGGCACTACGACGAGGCAGCAAAGTTCGCGCCCCGGCCGTCACGGCGAGACTATTGCGACCGCGGCTCGCTGGAAGTCCTTCACATCCGTGTAGCCGCACTTGGCCAAGGATGTGCGCAGCCCGCCCATCATGTTGGTGGTGCCGTCCGAGCTGAGGGCCGGGCCGTGGAGGACCTCCGCGAGCGTGCCCAACTGCTCCACCTCCATGACGCGGCCGCGGGGCAGGGTCGGATGCCCCGCGGAGAGATCCCAGTGCCGGCCCGGGCAGGGCGAGTCCGAGGCCGAGGCCAGCGGCAGGCCCAGCATGGCCGCGTCAGCGCCGCACACGATGGCCTTGGCGACGTCGCCCGCGGTGCGCATGGTGCCGTCGGCGATCACATGGCAGTACACGCCGGTCTCGTCGAGGTGGCGCATGCGGGCCGCCCTCGCGTCGGCGATGGCGGTGGCCTGCGGGGCATCGAGTCCCAGCACATGGCGGCTGGTGCCGACATGGCCCGAGCCAGCGCCGACCAAGACCCCCGCCGCGCCGGTGCGCATCAGGTGGAGGGCGGCCTGATAGCTCACGCAGCCCCCGACGATCACCGGCGTCTGCATGCGGCGGATGAATGTCTTGAGGTTGAGCGGATCCGCGGACGACGACACGTGCTCGGCCGACACGATCGTGCCCGAGATCACGAGCAGGTCGATCTCGGCGGAGATGGCGTGCGGAGCCAGCTCCACCGCCCGCTGGGGCCGGACCCGGCCCGCAGTGCGCGCTCCGGCCGCCTTGATCTCAGAGATGCGGGCGGCCACCAGATCGGTCTGGATCGGCCGGGAG
>JAKZWH010000086.1:0-3191 GCA_047515615.1 Acidimicrobiales bacterium
GCATCACCCGCCTCGACCACCCGGCCCGCGGCCTCGTGGCCCGGGGCGACGGGATATATCTGCTTCGTCCCGGCGAACAGGCGGCGCTCCATGGTGCACAGTCCGCAGGTGCCCACCTCCACCAGCACATCCTCGGGGCCGGGTCGGGGCCGGGGCTCGTCGCGGAGCTCGACCGCTCCCGGTCCGGTGACCACTGCTACCTGCATGACGCTCCCATCTGGATTGTGGCCGGGACCACGCAACGCGATCCCTGGCGACGACCGCGGATGCTACGAACTTTCGATGTGGGGCCAGCAATGCGGGATCTCCAATCCCGCCCGCGCCAGCAGCGCGCGCTGGGCCTCGGCGGCCTCGACGCGCAAAGCGGCGATGTCCACGGTTACGCAGACACCCCCGCGTACCACGGGCCGGCCCGCCACCACCACGTCGCGCACGGAGCGACCGTCGGTGCCCCAGACGAGCTGCAGGACCGTCTCGCCCCTCGGAACCCAACCGATCGAAGAGGTGTCGTGCACCACGATGTCGGCCTGCTTTCCGGCCTCCAGGCTGCCGATCCGGTCGCCCATGCCGATGGCCGCCGCCCCGGCGATGGTGGCCAGTTCGAACGCGGTGTGGGCTCCGAACCGCTCAGGATCGACACGGGTGTCGCGGGCCAGCCCCGCGGCCAGCGCAGCCGCCCGCAGGATGTCCGAGATGTCACCCGCATTGGAGGCGTCACAGCCCAGGGCCACGCGTCCGCCCCGCTCCACGATCTCGGCGTGGCGGCCCTGGCCGGCCACCCCCTGGCCTAGGCGCAGGTAAGCCCACGGGCAGTAGGCGATGGCCGTCGACGTTTGTAGCACCAACTCCACCTCGGAGTCGTCGAGCCATACGCCGTGGGCCACCAGCAGGTGCGGTCCGAGCACTCCCAGAGCGTCGAGATGAGCCAGGGGCCGCCGCCCCGTGCGGGCCAGGTACCGCTCAGGATCAGACGAAGTGGGCGACATGTGCATGGTGAGCCCTGTGCCGCGTTCGCGGGCCAGCTCCGCGGCTCCGGCCAGCAGCTCGTCGGAAGCCAGATCGTGGCCCACCAGGGTCACCCACCCCTCGATGAGCCCCCCTGACCCCACCAGGTCCACCACCTCCCGCTGGCGCTCGAGCACCTCGGCAGCCGGCGCGGTGAACGGACCCTCTTCGATGTCCCACCCCCAGGTGCCCATGGTGCCGCGAATGCCGGCCCGGCCCATCCCGGCCGCAGCCCGGTGCGGGTTGGCCACCGTGCCCGCCTCCACCACTGTGGTCACGCCGTTGACCAGGTTCTCGACCGAGGAAATCACCGCGGACAGCTCATCGTCGTCACCGGTATGGGCCCCGTGGGCCGGCACCGACCACTGGAAGATCGAGGCTCCGGGTGGCAGCAGATCCGGGATGCAGCTGCGGATCAGGGGATCGCCAGTGAGATGCTGGTGGGCGTTGACCATTCCCGGCGTGACCACGCACCCGGTGGCGTCGATCACCTCGGCTTCGGGATAGCGGCCGGCCAGCTCTGTGCTGGAGCCGACTGCGGCGATCACGTCGCCCGCAACCGCAACCGCGCCCCCGACGAGAACCTCTCGGGCTTCGTTCATGGTGACCACGTCGCCACCGGACACCAGCAGCGTGGCCCGCGGCGGCGATGCCGTCCTCGCCGTGCTCTCAGCCCCCATCACGAGCGAGCATAGGCGGCGAGGTCTGCGCGAGAATCAGCGGGTGCGGCGCCGGTCAGACTCTCCGATCCTGCAGACACCACCCGCTCTGAGCCGGCTGCCCACCCGTGGGGCGCAGCCTTGATCCTGAATCCGGACCAAGGTCGCATCGACGGCGAGCACTACCTACCGGTCACTCCCGAGACCTCCCGGTGGGGTTGGTGGCCGAACCGGCTGGCTGCCCCGGTGATGTCGGTGGACGACGGGACGGTCGTCACCGTCGACACCCTGTCGCACGAGGGGATCCTCGAGGACCAGGGCCGAGATCCCACCTCCTTCTTCGGTGCCAGGGGCGTGGAACCCGACGGCGTGCTCGCCGACGCGGTGGAGATGGCCCGAAACGTGCCGCACACGTTCGGAATCGACGGCCCGCACGTGGTGACCGGACCGATCGAGGTGCGCGGCGTCGAACCAGGCGACCTGCTGCGGGTGGACATGGTGGGTTTCGCCCTGCGAGTGCCCTACGGCGTCACCTCCAACCGCCACGGCCTCGGCGCGCTCGGAGGCGAGATGCCCGACGGGTCCGAGCCTGCGGACACGCTCACGCCTGGGACGCCGCACGGCACGGTGTCGGTGTTCACGGAGGTGGAGGGCGACGCCGCCGCGGGCACGGCCGTGCTGCCCTACGGGGACGGCCGGGCCGTGCGCTATCCGGTCGCGCCGTTCCTGGGGATGATGGGCGTCGCGCCCGACACGGCCGAACCTGTCGCCACTCGCCCACCGGGCCGCCACGGCGGCAACCTGGACATCAAGCACCTCGTGAACGGCACGACGCTGTACCTGCCGGTGCAGATCGCCGGTGCCGGCTTCGCGGTGGGCGATCCGCACTTCGCTCAGGGCAACGGTGAAGTGGCGCTGACCGCGCTGGAGGGTTCGCTGAGAGCCGACCTGCGCCTGTCGGTGCTGCGAGGCCCCGACGCCCGCTGGGCCTGCGGGCTGATCGAGAACCCCTTCGGCGAGACCGACGACCACTGGATCCCCGTGGGGCTGCACGCCGACCTCAACGAAGCCATGCGGGAGGCGGTCCGGGAAGCTCTGCGCTTCTGCGAGAGCCGCCTCGGCCTGCCCCGCCACATCGCCTACGCCTACTTGAGCTGTGCCGCGGACTTCGAGGTCACCCAGGTGGTCAACGAGATCAAAGGCGTCCACTGCCTGATCGCCAAGCGCGACTTCAGCTGAGCGCGTCGAATCTTGGCGCCTGGGGGCCCGAGGCGGGGACGGTGCCCCGTATGCGCAGCCAGCCGACGACCACCAGCGCCAGCACAGCCAGGCCGACTAGAGCCCAGATGGGGCCGGGTCCACGGCTCTCATAAAGCCACCGGCGGTACGATGGCCGGAGGCGACCATCACCGCGAGCATGCGGTCTCGTACAGCCAGGCCGCAGGGAGCGCGGCCACGGCGGCCCCTGCGACCTCGGCCGCTCCCATCAGGCCCAGCGCGGCCGCCTGGCGCTGCTCGCGGACGGAC
>JAKZWH010000087.1:0-3063 GCA_047515615.1 Acidimicrobiales bacterium
CTCATCGCCGCCCGCCAGGACGCCCTGCACTCGGCCAACGAGGCTGCCCGCGTCGCGGCCGCAACGATCGCCAGCGGCGGCACGCTCGAACAGGCCCGCGAGGCCGCCGAGGACCGTGTGGGCAAGACCAACCTGATCTACGGCCAAGACGTCCATGTGGCCTTTGTTGACTGCGTGGGCAGCCGGGTGCAGGTCACCATCATCACCGGCTACATCTTCCGCTCCGTCATGGGACTGGTACGGGACCGCCAACCGATCGAGGCCGTGGGCGCAGCCCAGGCCTATCTGGTGCTTCCCAGCGACGAGCAGAGCACGCTGCACTACCTCGGAGAGTGCCCGCTCACCTAAGTGACGCCTCGCCACCAACGGGGCGGCGCGGCGAGGGACCAACAGGCGAGCTCCTGGCGCGCCAGCGCAAGAACCGTCGGGGCAACCTAGGAATCGACGCCGAGGGGATGGGGCGCATCACCGCCGAGACCGACCCGGTGAGCTTCGCCCTGCTCCGGCAGGCAATCGACGAGCGACGCGACCATCTGTGGCGCGAAGACGGAGGCCGTGACGGCACCCCCGAGCAGATGCGCAACAACAGCCAGCGCACCGTGGACGCCATCTTCGAACTGTGTACCGGGCTCGACGCTCTCACCCACCGGCCCCTGTCCCAGCCCGACGGCGCAGGCCGCGACCACACCGGTGCAGGCTTCAGCGCAGGCTCCGGCGCACGCACCCGATGGGCGCGCACACCGATCTACCTCGTCGGAGTCGGCCTGGTCGACGGCACCAATCCCGACGACTTCTGCGAGCTGCTAGGCACCGGCCCGGTGCCCCCGTCGGTGCTCGACAGGATCTCGCCCGACGCTCTAGTGGCCGGCATCATCTACGACGGTGAAGGGCGGCCGCTGCGGCTGGGCCGCACCATCCGCATCGGCAGCGGAGACCAGTACCTGGCAATCGCGATGCGAGACCGCGGCTGCGTTACCTGCCGGGCACCAATGCACCACTGCCAGCTCCACCACATAGACGAATTCGACGCCGACGACGGGCCGACCGACATAGACAATCTCGCAGCGCTGTGCCGCAGCTGCCACGATTGGCTCCACAAGACCGACCAGCGCCTAGTGCGCCGCACCGACCGCCACGGAACCAACATCTGGTCCACCGAGCCCCGCGGCCGCGGACCAGACCCCCCGAGCGGCGACAGCGGCTCAAGCTTCGGCTAGTGCGCCGCTCCCCGCGGTCAAACGCTCAGTTGGCGAGCATCAACACGACCGGTCCCCACATCGCCAGGGTGAAACCGATGAGCACGAAGATCGTCTGGCGAAAATGCTTGGCCAGCGCCAAATGAAACTCGCCCCGGATCGCGGTGAACTCGCCCTGGATCGCCGTGAAACCGCCCCGGAACTCCGATAGCTCGCCCCGGAACTCGCCCCGGAACTCAGTGAACTCGCCCCGGATCCCCATTAAGCCGCCCCGGATCTCGCCCCGAAACTCCGAGAACTCGCCCCGAAACTCCGAGAGCTGCATGCCCATCTCGTGGAGGCGGGCATTCGTCCCGTCCAGACGGACATTCGTGCCGTCCAAGCGGGCATTCGTCTCGTCCAGACGGACATTCGTGCCGTCGATCCGGGCGCCCAGCCTCTCCTCGGACGCCTTGAGGTCGTCCTTGGTGGCCAGCTGATCCCACCCGATCGGCGGGAGGTGCTCCATGAGCTTCGAAGCCTCCTTCGTGCCCAGAACGTCTGTCAACTTATCGTGGAGAGCCGCGCGCTCGGCATCGGTAATAGTCATCGAGCAGCCTCCGCTTTTCGCCAACTCGCTCAGCGGGGAACCCGCCAAAGCTGCTCCCGATACCGCCCGGTCAGCGTGCCGTGAGGCCCGCGACCGAGCATTTCCGATACTCGGCAACACTCAACATATCAGAAACATTCATCTCAGTGCAACCCATGTTATGTGAAGGACTTAGAATCGAGGCGCCTCTTGATCTGTCCGCTGCTGATCGCGCAGCATGAGAAACGATCAAAAAAAGATGATCTTCCACCGTTGAAGACTTAGCCCGCCCTGTAGAATCGCCGTTCGTGTCCAACCTCCCCCCCGGGCTTGGCGATACGCCTCAATGCCCGTCGGCGAGACCCTCGCTCGGTGCCTTGCATTGAGACGTTCGCCCGCGGCGGCCCTCTGGTATGCGTTTGCCATCCTCGTGGTCGTCGGGGGGCCGGCGGCGGTGGTGTTCCTGCTCGGCACGCCCGAGTTGGCCCTGCCGTCGGAGTGGGCCGACGCCCGCGCCCGCATCGACGACGAATCGTACCCGGCCGGCTACATCGTCGACATCGCCTCGGGGGTTCTGGCGCTCGCCTGGGCCGCCGGCCTCTGGTTCCTGTTGACGGGCGTCCTCAAGAAGGACGACAGCACCCACGACGAGAGCATCCACGACGAGACCGACATCTCGATCACAGGCGCCGGCAGCGAGCCCGACGAGCCCTGGTACCGCCAGGGCCCACCGATCTTCGACGAGCCGTTCAGCGACGAGTACCCGCGAGTCGTCGTGCCGCCCGATGACATGATCCCCGACGACGGGCCGCAGGACTCCGTGTGGCAGCCAGCCACAATGACCGCGGACGCCGGAGACCCGCTCGGGATGCTGTCGCCGGACGCGACGGACGAGGACATGTTCTCCGACGCTGAAATCATCGGCGACGTCTACGGCTCGGACCCCGACGAGCCCCCCATGATCGTTCCGGTGCGGGCCTACTACTTCACCCGGGCCGAGGACACGCTGCGCAGCATCTCAGCGCAGTTCCTGAACACGCCGACACGCTGGCAGCAGCTCCGGTCGCTAAACGCGGCCAGCCCCGGAGTCGCCGCCGTGGGGCCCGACACCCTGCTGCCGGTGGGCACCGCGGTGGCGCTGCCGGGCGACCCCCTGCCCTGGGGCAAGCCCGACCCCGTGTACCTGTGGACGCTCGCCGAGAAGTTCCTGTTCACCGCGTGGGGCCGGGAGCCGACGCCCGAGGAGGTCGTCCCGTTCTGGAGAGGGCTGACCAGCGGCACCCAGCTCGAGGCCGGGGC
>JAKZWH010000088.1:0-10277 GCA_047515615.1 Acidimicrobiales bacterium
CTGCGTCAGGCCCAGGCCTCCAGCCGGCAGGTGATCAGCAACTCGGACACCGATGCGGTGTTGGGCAGCCCGATGAGCGTGACCACCAGGTCGGCCACGTCCTCGGGCTGGGTGATGGTCTTGTCGTCGGGGTCCATCATGTCGGTGGCCACCGGCCCGGGGCACACAGCGGTGACCCGGATGCCGTCCTCCCAGCCGACCTGGCGGACGGCGTGCGACAGGGCTAGCAGCGCGTACTTGGTCATCGAGTAGCCGGGCAGCGCGTCGCCCTTGACCCGCTTGGCTGACAGCGAGGCCATGTTGATCACCCGGCCCGAGCCTGACTGGCGAAGGTAGGGCAGGGCCAGCCGGGTGAGCCGCAGCGGCCCCTTCACGTTGACGGCCCACATCTCGTCGAGCACATCCTCGTCCATGCTCTCCAGCCCGGTGCGGTCGACTACGCCGGCGCTGTTCACCAGCACGTCGATGCCGCCGAAGCGATCCACGGTCGCCTCCACCCAGCGGCGGGCCGACTCTAGGTCGGTGGCGTCGTGGTGGTGGAGCAGGATCCGATCGGGCTCGACTTCGGGAGCGTGCTCAGCCAAGGCGTCGGGTCGGCGCGCCCCGAGGCTGAGCCGGTGGCCGTCGGCTGCCAGGCGGTGGGCGATGGCGGATCCGATGCCCCGGTTGGCTCCCGACACCATCACCACCCGGCCGTTTGTGTTCGTTGAACCCATCGTCCACCTCGCATCCTGTTCGAGCCCATGCCGGCGGCCGCCCGATGGGGTGCCCGCTAGACCGCCGATTATCGTCGGCCAGCGTGCGACGGTCGAGACGGGACCCCACGACCCTATGACGGTCACGCTGGAAGCGGAGATCAGTCCGGGTATGGGCCCGGGCGACTTCGTGGACCTGGCCGTGCGCTGCGAGCGGGCCGGGTTCGAGCGCTTCGGCGTGTCCGACGTGGTGTTCTGGCCCGACTGCTTCGTGCTGCAGGGGCTGATCGCGCAGGCCACGAGCCGGATCCACATCGGCTCGATGGTCACCAACCCGTACTCGCGCCATCCGGCGATGCTGGCGGGCGCGGTCGCCACCCTCCAGGAGCTGTCCCAGGGTCGCATCTTCCTCGGCATCGGCGTGGGCGCCGGCCTGGAGGACCTGCGGATCGACTACCCGAGGCCGGTGCGGGCGCTCAGGGAGGCGATCCTCGGCATCCGGGGACTGCTCTCGGGCGAGACGGTCGAGCTCGACGGCGAGATGTTCCCCATCGACGGAGCCCGGCTGGTGCGCCCGCCCGAAGTGCCGGTTCCGATCTCGGTGGGCACCCGCAGCCGGCAGGTGATGCAATTGGCGGGCGAGCTGGCTGACATCGCCCTCGTCGGGGCCCGCCACTTCACGCCGGAGATCGCTCAGCAGTACTACCGCTGGCTGTCGGAGGGAGCGGCCCGATCAGGACGCCGGGTTGCCGACATAGATGTGGCGCCCCGCCTCACCCTGTGCGTGTCGTCCGACGGCGAGCTGGCTCGCCGGTCGGTAGTGCGCTACGTGGCCCACTACCTGGCCATCATCCGTCCCGCCGAGATCGATCCCGACCGGCTTGCCGCCATCGACGACGCGCTGGGTCGGGCGACAGGCTGGTACTTCGACCTCGACCGCTACGACCCGCCGGAGCTGTTCGACCTAGTCACCGAGGATTGGATCCGTCGCTACGCCATAGTCGGGGCGCCTTCGGAGATTCCCGAGCAGGTCAAGGCGGTGACCGGCTTGGGTTTCACCAGTGCCAGCCTGAACCTCGCCGCGGTGCTGCGTCCCTCCATGGCCGAGGGCATGGCGGAAACCATCGACGGCTTCGCCGCGGTAATCGACGACTGCCGCTAGCGAGAAAGTCCAGGAGGATTGGCGGCGCCTCGCTCGCGCCGAACGAACTTCCGGGAGTTGTGCTCCTATATGACGCAAAACCGCCGGAAGTTCGTGGTAGTCGACTAGGCGGGCGGGCGGACGGCGATCACCTCGCCGTTGAGGTAGGCCCAGAAGCCGCTGGGGTTCTCGGCCCACCGACGGAAAGCGACCGAGATCGCCACCAGGTCGCCTCGAGTGGCGAATCCGCCGGATACGGCGTGCTGCGCGAAGTCGCTGTCGGTCACCCGCACGGCCCACATCCCGCCCCAGAGCTCGCGGCCCGCCGCGTCGGCGTAGGTGGTCGTGCTGGTCGTGACGACTGGGTCCACGAATCCGGCGGCGCGTACCCACCCGGACAGGAAGCGCCCGGCGTCGGCCTCGCCTCCGTTGGCCGCGGCTACCTCGTGGTGGAGGCGCAGCCAGTGCTGGATGGCCGGCTCGACCGGCGCGTGGACCATCGTGTGGTAGTCGGAGTCGCGCACCGCCACCAGGCCGCCTGGGCGCAGCACCCGCCGGGCCTCCCGCAGCGCCCGAACCGGGTCGGACAGGTGCTGCATCACCTGGTGGGCGTACACCACGTCGAAGCTGCCGTCCTCCAACGGGAGGTCGTAGGCGGAGCCCACTTCGAAGCTGGCGTTGTCCAGGCCGGCATCCGCGGCCCGTCGCCGGGCTGAATCGACCATCTCGGCTGAGGTGTCCACGCCGACGACTGCTCGGGCTCGGCGGGCCAGTCCGACGGTGATGGTGCCGGGGCCGCATCCCATGTCCAGCACCGCGGCGTCGGGCTGCAGCCGGGGCAGCAGGAAGGCCGCGCAGATCTCCGCTGTTCGGCGCCGGTAGGACTCGATGATGGCCTCGTGGTAGCCGTGGGTGTACATCTCGCCTTCAGGCGGCTCGACGGTCACGAGCGAGCGAGGCTAAAGGCTCGGGCACATCGCAACGCGCCCAGCCTCACATCGAAGCGGGGACGGTCTCGTCGAACAGCCAGGACTCGACCACGTCCACCGCGTCTGGGCCGGCGAGCTCGTCCACCAACTCCAGGAACTCCTGCGTGTTGGTGGTTCCGCCCGCCGACCGGTCGTAGTGGGTGCGCAGGATCTTGAAGAAGGTCTCGTCGCCGGTGTGGCGACGCAGGGCGTGCAGGGTCACAGCCCCCCGGAAGTAGACCGTCTGCCCGAAAAGGTCCTCCAACTCGATGCCCTTCGGCGGCCCGGTCTCGAAGGCGACCATCTGCGCGTAGATCTGCACGATGACGTCGTGGACGTCCGCTTCGAAGTGCTCGGCCTCGTACATCAGGTGCAGGTAGGTGGCGAAGCCCTCGTTCATCCAGATCTCGCTCCAGTCGTCGGGCGTGACCGAGTTGCCCAGCCACTGGTGGGCGACCTCGTGGGCGATGATGCCGGGACCGATGCTGGCTGGTCCGTGCAGCGAGAGCGTCTGGTGTTCGAGCGCAAAGCCCAGCGGGAACGGCACCACGATCGTTCCGTAGGCGTCGAACGGGTAGGGGCCTAGCAGGTCCTCCAGGAAGGCGATCACATCCGGAGTCACTGCCAGTGCCTCGGCGATCTCGGGAGCGGCCGTGCTGTGCACGTAGTCCCGGATCACAGGGCCGTCTGGATACAGCGGTCCGTGGTCGATGCGATCGAAGTCGCCGATGTAGACCGCGGCCAGGTAGGTGGCCATCGGGTCGTCCATCCGCCAGGTGAAGGTGGTGCGGCCGTCGGTGGTGTTCTCGTCGATGAGGAGCCCGTTGGAGGCCGCCGTGATGCCCTCTGGCACGGTGATCTGGATCTCGTAGGTGGCTTTGTCGGTCGGGTGGTTGTTGGAAGGGAACCACGTCATCGATCCCGACGGCTCGCTCGCGGTGTAGATCACGCCGCCCTGCTCCTGCCAGCCCAACACGAAGAACTCGACACCAGGATCGTCGATCGCCGCGGGAGAGCCCGAGTACGCGATTTCCACGTCGAACTGCGCTCCTGCCGCGAGCGGACTCGCGGGCTCGACCGTCAGCTCATGGCCGGACCGGGAGAACGCGGCATCGGCGCCGTCGACAGCCACCGACAACACCTCCAGGCCCGACAGGTCCAGGTTGAACGCGGCGAGTTCCTCGGTGGCCTTAGCCGTGATCGCGGTCAGCGCCGAGATGGTGTTGGTGGACGGCTCGACGTCGAGCTCGATGTCGTAGTGGAGGACGTCGTAGCCGGGGTTGCCGAGCTTCGGGTAGAAGCTGTCGCCAACGCCCTCGGGGTCCGGCGGCTCGATCGGCTGTGCCTCAGGTTCAAGCCCGCCGGATTCGGTCTCTTCCGGCTCGCTGGCGGCCGGCTCGGTTGCCTCCGGCGCCTCGGTAGTGGTTGATGCCGGGACCGTCGTGGTTACGGCCACCGAGGTCGCGGGGGCGGCACCCGGACCCTCGTCCTCGGTTGTGTCGCTGCAGGCAGTTGCGAGCAGAGCCGCGACGATCAGGACGATTCTCACTCTCCGAAACACGGCGTGCAGCCTACGGCTGGGCTCCCGGGCCTGGCGCGGCTTAGGCCTGGCCGGTCTGGCGCAGGAAGGTCAGACTGTCGAAGTAGTCGACCCGGCGCGCAATGAGGCCGTCGCGAACCGTCAGGCGCATCACCCCTCGGAGCTCGAACGGCTTCCCGTCCGCTCGGGCCCGCATCACATAGGCCGCGGCGACCCGGTCGCCCTCGACGAGGATCTCCTCGGCCTCGTAGGTCAGCCCGACGAACGCCGCCAGGAAACCGGCTAGGCGTGCGACGTATTCGGCCTTGCCCTGGCTGGGCAGACCCAGCGCGCTGGTGTGCACGTTGGAGAAGCCGTCAGCTACATGTGCGGCCACCGCGGCCGGGTCGCCGGAGGCGAACGAGGCCAGATACGACGCCGCGACGGCCCGTGGATCGCCGGTCGCGCTCAGCGCATCACCTTCTGGGCGTGGGCGTACACGCCCTGGTCGTAGCTGAGTTCGATCATGTTGCCGTCGGGATCGTTGATCATGCAGATGTACCCGATGGGTGGCGGCATTTCCGTGGGCGGCATGGCCAGGCATCCCTGCTCCTGGGCCGCGGCCGCGGCCGTGTCGAGCTCCTCGCGGCTGGTGAGCTCAACACCCAGGTGGGCGAAGGGAGCCAGTATCGCGATGGGGGCGTCCTTGAACGGGTCCGACTCGGGGAAGAACTGGGCTAGCACCAGGATGAAGGGCTTGTCGGGGGAGTCGTCGTGGCCCAGCCATGCGCCGTAGCCGTCGGCGTCCTCGCGCTTGTCCAGCAGCTTCATCGGAGTGTGGGTGGTGTACCAATCGATGCTGGCGTTCATGTCCTTGACCCGCAGCGCAACGTGGGTCCACCGGGCATGGGGAGGATGGACGGCGTAGGTGTCGGTCATGTCAGGTCTACTCCTGGGTGTATCCCTCGGGGATTTGGGGATCGTCGCCGCCGTAGGTCCACAGAACGAGCGTGTTGCCCCAGGGGTCCTTGAACGCGTTGCTGTAGCCGTTGAACTCGCCGAAGTAGTGGTGCCGCCACAGCTCGGTGGCGCCGTTGGCGAGGGCCCGGTCGGAGATGGCGTCCCTGTCGTCGTCACCGGAGATGAGGATCCAGATGCGCACTGTGTGGCCGTCGGGACTCAGGTGTCGGGGCTCCACGCCCTCGTCGGTGGGGTGGGGGCGGCGGTTGGCGACGTTGGTGATGCCCAGGTGCAGGTTGCCGGTCGGTCCCTGGGTGCCGTCGGGGAGCCTGAAGTTCTGGCCGGGCACGATCCGGTAGAACGATCCGGCCGGTCGGGGCTCCACCACCCAGCCGAACACGTTGCGGTAGAAGTCCGCCGCCTTCTCGGGCTCGTCGGTGGGGAAATCGACGAAGATGAGGGCGTTCGGGTAGGGCTCGGTCATGATGCGCTCCGAGGCTCAGCGGCATGGGCGGTCGGGTGACTCAACCTAGCAGCCGCCCGAGGACCGCTGTAACTCGGGGTCGGGGTTCAGCGCAGGCGGGGCTTGATGCGCTCGCCGCTGGCGAATGCCGCCTGGCCCTCGGCCAATGCCTCTGGCCGGGTTCCCGAAGCGAGGATCGAGGGAGCCATCGCCAGAGCGTCGAGCCGGCCCATGTCGTTGGCGGCCCAGATGGCCCGCAGGGAGCCCTGCACCGCCTCCGGCGGCTGCGACGCGATGATCGTCGCCAGCCGGTCGGCGGCCTCATGCAGCTCGTCGGAGGGCACGACCTCGGACACCAGCCCGATGCGCAGCGCGGTCTGCGCGGTCATCCGCTCGTGGCTGCCGAGCAGTGTGAGTCGCAGGACCTCGCCGAGCGGCATGCGCTGGGCCATCTTGATCGGCTCGTACACGGCTGCCATGCCGTAGGTGACGTGGGGGTCGAAGAAGGTGGCATGCTCAGCCGCGATGATGATGTCGCACTCTGCGATCAGGTAGAAGGCTCCGCCGCAGCAGACGCCGTTCACCGCGGCGATCACCGGCTTCCACAGGTCGCAGGCCTTCGGTCCCAGATCGTTTCCGGGATCGTCGTACATGAAGTCGTTGGACGTTCCGTACAGGCTGCCCCGCCCGGCGAGGGCGGGCATCTCGACGTCCCGGTCGATCCCCGCGCAGAACGCCCGGTCGCCTGAGGCGGTGAGCACGGCCACCCGGACGTCGTCAAGCCCGCGCAGGGCCCGCCACGTGGCTCGGACCTCTTGGCGCATGCGGTCGTCGAATGCGTGCAGCGCCTCGGGCCGGTCGAGCGTCACACGGCAGACATGATCCGCGATCTCAACCCTTATCGTCTCGAACCGCTCCGGTTCGAACGACACGGTGCGATCGGCTAGTGCCACTACTCCCGACTCTACCCTTGGCTCCTAGAGGCCGAGCGGGTAGGCGTCACGTCATGAGAAACTCGCGAGGCGCTCAGCGAGGCCGTGGCCCGAGCGGCCCGTGAGCGCAGCGAACAAGAGCGGGAAAAGCACGATGCTGCACCGCGAGGCGGCATCCCCTACCCTCGCTGTTTCTCAGGTGATCTCGGATCTGAGCCTGTGCAGCAGGCGCGGCATGTCGGGCGGCTGCACCACCGCAACTCGGATGAGGTCGTCGAAGTGCTTGACGAACGTCATCACGTGGTGCCGGTTGTTGAGCACCAGGTACATCTGGCCGAGATACAGCACCGCCCGCTCGCGACCGAAGATCGTGACCGCGCTGGCGTAGCGCTGGCGGCCGTCGTAGAGGAACCACCGGAACGTGGGGTACAGCTCTTCGCACAGTTCGATCATCCGGTCGAGCTGGACCACCCGGTGCCGGTGCTCGAGGGCGGCCCAGACGTCCCAGCCCCGGGCGAAGCCCTCGATGGCCTGGATGGAGTTGCAGCATTCCAGGTCGGTGCCCGGCGCCCGGGCCATCTCCAGGGGGGCGGTGGCGGTCTCGATTCGCTGCTCGGGCCTGATCGTGGCGTAGCGCTGCACCTCGTGGCGAATGACCGCCTCCGTCTTGACCAGTTCGGGCAGCGAGGCGGGCAGGGTGCGGATCTTCGAGCCGGCCGACTGCTCGTGCCACTCGATCCAGGCCTCGTCCAGCGAGCTCAGCTCGTCGAGGTTCAGGGCGAACTCCTCATGGACGATGTCGGCGCGGGACGGGCCGCCGTCGGTTAAGCCGATCAGCCAATCCACCGAGGCTCCGGATGCCTCGGCGATGGCCGCGAGGGTCTCCACTCGCGGGAGGCGGGGATTGCCGGCTGACAGCAGCTGCGACAGCGTGGACCGGTCGATCCCGGCTTCGGCGGCGAAGTCCGACTGGGAACGGCCGGCGTCGGCTACCAGCTCTCTGAGCCGTTCCCGGAATCGGGTCACCAACTCGGCTTGCCCGGTCATTGTGTTGCGATAGTACAACAAATATTGTGCTAGCGCCATATTCTTTGCGCTTCGTGCGGGAATGCCACGAGGTGTGCGCATCTCATCATGCTTCCGAGGCGCTTGATCCTTACTTTGGTCATCAGCAGGTGGAGGGGGCGGCTTCCGGCTTCGCATCGAGAGAGGGGTTTGATGGCTGCGGACGCGACCAGATCGGGTGTCGAGTGGCGCACGATCGCGGTCGCGGTTGCGGTTCACGGCCTGTGGTTGGCGGCGGTGGCCCTCCACGGGATCACCCCGTGGCCGCTGACCGTGATAGCGCTGGCCGTGGCTGTGGCCTGGCACGGCTCGCTCCAGCATGAGACCATCCACGGCCATCCTTTCCGCAGCCGCCGGCTCAACTGCGCGATCGGCTCGCTGCCTATGTCGCTTCGCCTCCCGTACTTCGTGTACCGGCGCTACCACCTCTCTCACCACGACTGCGCCGACCTCACCGATCCCACCGACGACAGCGAGAGCTTCTATGTGAGCGCCGAGCGATGGGAGGCGATGGGACCGATTCGCCGGGCCGTGGCCCTCGCCAACCACACCCTGCTGGGCCGCCTGGTGCTGGGCCCGCCCCGGGAGGTGGCCAGGGTGCTGGCCCACCAGTCCCGTGAGATTTGGAGGGGCGACCGCGAGCTGGCCCGGTGGTGGTCTGTACATGTTGTGGCCGCGACCGCCCTGGGCCTGTTCGGGGTCGCGGTCATGGGGCTGCCCCTGTGGCAGTACCTGCTGGGCGCGTGGTATCTGGGGCACTCGCTCACGCTGTTGAGGTCCTACTGCGAGCACCGCTGGGTGCAGGGCGCCACCCGCTCGGCGATCGTTCGGTCGGGGCGGGTGTTCGGTCTGCTGTTCCTGAACAACAACCTCCACCACGCCCACCATGCCCAGCCGGGCGTTCCCTGGTACGAGCTGCCGGCGCGAGCAGCCGCCACCGGCGCCGATGCCGCGGCGGCGGAGGGCGCAGGGCTGTACCGCGGCTATCTGGATGTGGCCCGCTGCTACCTGTTGCGGCCCTACGACCACCCCGTGCACCCCGTGGAGCGGGCAGAGATCCTCACCTGATCGGCGACAACCCATCCGCGTGGCCCCTCTGAGGCCGAGAGGGCCCGGCCGCAGGTCGGATCCTCGCAGTGAACCTGTGCGGTCCCCGGGCTGGCCGGACCGCGGTGCTGGTGGCCCGTGGTGGCCGGGCGCGGTGGTGCTCCGGAGTCCTCGCGGTGTGACTAGCGGTCGAGCAGCCGCTCGGCTATCGCCCTGGCGTCGTCGAGGCTCTCGACGAAATGGTCTCCGGGGACACGTCGCAGAGCGTCGAGGGACTGCAGGCTGGTGGCGGGCAGACCCCGGAGCCCCATGACGATGCACTCCGTGTCGTTGGCCAGAGCGGAGTCGATCAACTGCTCGACCAGCAGCGCGGCGCTGTCGTCCATATAGGCAGTGTCGGAGAAGTCGAGGATCACCACCTCGTGCTGCACAATGTCGGCGCTGATGGTCATACGGAGCTTGTTGGAGGACGCCACGGTGAAGCTGCCCCTCAGGGCCACCAGGCCGACCCGGGCCGAGTACTGGTCCATCTCCTCCAGGTCGTCGGTGTCGAGACCGAAGAAGACCTGGTCGAGGATCGGCACCGAGATGACGCTGTCGAGCTGGAGTCGCTCGAACTGGCGTGATCCGGCCAGTCCTGCCGCGATCAGGCCCACTGCCACCGCGCCGATCAGGTCGAAGAACACCGTCAGAACCAGCGTCAGAGCCATGACCAGGGCATGCTCCCGCTGGACCTTGTGGAGGTGCGTGATGAAGCGCCAGTCGATCAGGCCGAAGCCGATCCACAGCAGGATGCCGGCGAGCACGGCCAGCGGGATCTCGTCGGCGTAGCCCGAGAACGATGGCCAGCACCACGAGCACGATGGCACCCGTCGCCCCCGAGGCCTGGGTGCGGGCCCCGCGGCGGATGTTGGCCTCCGTGGCCGTGGGCGCGCCCGCTCCGGGCAGGCCCCCGAAGAGTCCGGCCACGGTGTTGCCCAGACCCGCGCCGATCAGCTCCCGGTTCGGCTTGTGCCGGTGCCCGGTCAGCGAGTCGGCGGCCATGGCGTTCAGCAAGCTGTTGAGGGTGCCGATCAGCGCCACCATGACAGCCGGCTGGACGGCGCCGGCCAGGGAGCCGCCGGAGAGGTCGAGATCCCAGAAGTCCGGCAGGCTGTCGACCGCGTCCGCGATCCTGGGAGCGTCCTTGAGCCAGAGCGCGCTGATCACCGTGCCGATCACCAGGGCCGCGGTGGTGGAAGGGACGTAGTCCCTCAGTCGGCGGGGCCAGGCCCCGCACACCAGCACGGTGACGACCGCGGCCGCGAACGCGCTGAGGTTCATGTCGTCGAGGGCGCTGCCCCAGGAACCGACCGAGTCCAGCGGCCTGCCCGTCTCGAGGGCACCGCCCATGAAGGGCAGCACCTGCATGGCGATGATGATGATCGCGACCCCCGACGTGAAGCCCGAGACCACCGAGTAGGGCGTGTAGGCGACCAGGCTGCCGA
>JAKZWH010000089.1:0-2579 GCA_047515615.1 Acidimicrobiales bacterium
CATCCCTGCTCCGCATGATGCTGCTCCGACCCACAGCCGTGTCACCAGTTCGGACGAGCTGGGCAGGCCAGCCGCCTCCCGGAACGCCGCCTCCTCATCTGCGCCGTAGGCCGCGCAAGCGGGCGGACGTCCAACCTCGTCGGGCTGGTCGGGCCATCCCATCGGATTGACCGCTCGGCCCACCTGCCGCAGTGCTGCCCGTGCTGCGTTTCTCCAGCCCTGCGGTTTGCGCTGGTTGACGCCGGAGATCCACGCCTCCACGTTGCGGGCGTTCACGGTGTCGGCGCTGAAACTTCCGACGGTCTGGTGCGTCCACACCCCGAACGGGGCGAGCGCCCACAACAGCCGCCGAGCCGCCATCGCTGTATCGGGGCACAGAGTCGCGGCCAGGCTCCGCGCTTCTCGCAGCACCAATGTCAGGGCTGCCGGGTCTGTGTCTCGCACCGAGTGAGGCACCCAGGTGGGGATGACCGTCTCTGCTTCGTTTGTACACCGGGCGGGGAGGGCTTCTCGTGCTTCAGCGAGGCGACCTCCGGGCGATACAGACCCCTAGCGCCCTTGTGGGAAGAGGGCAGAAAAGTACCGGGCTTGTGTGACACTTCCACCCCGACCAGCCTCCGCGACGGGCTGAGGAGGGACTACGGGCCCGGATTCCATTTCGCGCCACCCTGACCTGCATCTTTATGTTTCTATGGAAACCCACCCCCTAGAGTTATGGAAACCATTTCGCGCCGGTCGGATGCACCCCTCCTGACCTCGGCACAAACCAACCTCATCACACCCCGTGGTTGTCGTGCTGGAGGTAGCGGCTCCAGTCTTCCATCAGCGGCCCGCGGCGCTCTAACATGTCCGAGCGGGCGTATGCGGCCTCGACTTTGTCTCTCACGGCGTGGCCCAGCGCCATCTCCGCGAGGTCTCGGGGCACGGCGGTGTCGCTGCACCAGCTCCTGAAGGTGCTCCTGAATCCGTGGCTTGTGGCGTCGATGTCGTGCTCTCGGAGCAGCTTGTTGTAGGTGGCGTCGGACACAGCGCGCCCGGTCGCCGGGCTCGGGAACACGAGGCCCTGCCCACCGTTGAGGCTGTGGGCCTCGGCGAGCACCTCGAGCGCGCGGCTGCTCAAAGGCACCCTGTGGGGGCTTGCGGTCTTCGTCCGCTCAGCGGGGATCGCCCACACCTGGTTGTCGAGGTCGATCTCGTCCCAGGTCATATGACGGACCTCGCCGGGTCGGGTCGCTGTGAGCGCCAGCATCTCCAGCCCCAGCCGACATGCTGGTGTTGCCTCCGATGCCCGCACCCGGTCCAGCGCGTCGCTCAGGTCGCGGTGGTGAAGGGCGCGACGGTGCGCGACCTTGGCCCGGTGCTTGGGCATCGCGGCGACGGCCCCGGCGGTGGGGTCGGTCTCGCGCAGTCCGCGGCCCATCGCCCACTTCATCGTCGTGGAGATCCGACGGGCTGTTCTGCGGGCCAGCTCAGGCCGGTCCCACACCCGGTCGAGCACCGCCACGACGTCGGCGGCTGTCACCTCTGCCACCGGCTTGGGGCCGATGGTCGGGGCGATGTGGTGCGCTAGCAGCGACCGCCACTGCTGTTCGGTGTTGCTGGTGGGCTTCCAGCCGCTGCGGTGCAGGTCGATCACGGCCTCCATGGCGTCGGTGAAGGTGACGGCGTGCTTGCGGCGTGGGTCTCGTCCCTCCTCGACGGCCTGGCGGTTCGCGAGCGCCCGCTCGCGCGCCAGCGCCAGAGCGACGGCTGGATAGCTGCCCAGGCCGAGGTGCACGGTGCGGCCGCTGACCCGGAGCCTCTGAGACCAGGTCTTGCTCCATCGGCCGTTCGCGGTGGCCTTGACGAGCAGGCTCAGCCCGTGGCCGCCTCGGCCGTCGCCGTAGCGTCCGGGCTGGCTGAGGGTCCTGACGTATGCTGCGGTGAGTGTCCGTGGTCGCTGCAAGGTTCGCCGTTCCTGTCGCCGGTGGTAACGGGATTGGGTTCGCGAGGTCTGGTGCCCGGCCGGACTCGAACCCTAAAACCCGAGTCCGAGGTGTGCTGGGACCGCGGTCTACGTACCTGTATGGTTACCACTTTCCAGTGGAAAACTACGGTACAGGGTGGCACACGGTGACACAACCGGCAGCATCGATATATGCCCTGAACAGGGCGTTTGATGTGGGGTTATGGCACGCTGCGGCACCTGTTGGAACCGTGTGACACAGGTAGAGTTCGAGTCCATCTCCGGGCACCCTGGCGCGGGTATGGGACGGCCGGAGGCGGCAGGGGCGCGTCCTAGACTGGAACGCATGTCCCGCGACCGGATCGAGCGCCGCCTGCGAGCAATCGGACAGCAGCTGAGCGCCATGCGGGCTGATTTTCGCGTATGCGAGGAGCAGCTGGTGCAGGTCGCCGGCGAGGCTGACGACTACAGGCTGCGGGCGCTGGTGTCGGAGACGCCGATCGCTGAACGCGAGTACCGGGAGGCGCGGCGGCACGCCGAGAGGCTCCGGCACCACCGCGACGAGATCGCGGAGCGCATCGCCCGCCTGGAAGCCGACCAGGACGCCCTGCTGGATCGGTTCAGCGCGTCGTGA
>JAKZWH010000090.1:0-13202 GCA_047515615.1 Acidimicrobiales bacterium
ATGGCCGCCGGCCTCGACCCTGAGGTGTGCACGATCTTCGTGCAGAGCCACGTTCGCGAGCACACCGAGTGCGCCTGGCTGCTGGAGTGCACGGTGTCGTTCGGGGAGCTCAGCCGGATGACCCAGTTCAAGGACAAGTCACATCAGCAGCAGTTCATCTCCGCGGGCCTGTTCACGTACCCGGCGCTGCAGGCGGCCGACATCTTGCTCTACGACGCCGACGAGATCCCGGTCGGCGCCGACCAGCGCCAGCACATCGAGCTCACCCGCGACATCGCCGAGCGCTTCAACTCCCGCTACGGGCCCACCTTCAAGCTGCCCGCGGCGGTTGTCCCCGCGGCCGGAGCCCGGGTGATGGATCTGCAGCACCCCACCAACAAGATGTCCAAGTCGCTGGATTCGCCCCGCGGCACCGTGGACCTTCTCGACGACCCGTCGGCCATCGTCCGCAAGCTCAAGGCCGCTGTCACCGACAGCGAGGCCGAGGTCCGCTACGACGTCGGGGCCAAGCCCGGAGTGTCGAACCTGCTGACGATCCTGGGTGCCGCCACCGGCCGGACGCCCGAGGCGGTCGCCGAGGACTATTCGATGTACGGGCCGCTCAAGGCGGACACCGCCGACGCGGTTGTCGAACTGCTGCGCCCCATCCAGACCCGCTTCGCCGAGCTCAAGGCCGACCCCGCGGAGACGTCCCGGCTGCTGAAGATCGGCGCCGACAAAGCCCGGGCCATTGCGGCGGTCACGCTCGAACGGGCCCGCACCAACATCGGCCTGCTGTCCCCTTAACCGCTGGCCCCTTAAGCGACGGCAACGGCCCGGGGGTGGGCGGCCCGGTAGACCGCCCGCAGGCGCTCCGTCGACACCCTGGTGTAGATCTGGGTGGTGGAGATCGAGGCGTGGCCGAGCATCTCCTGCACGAAGCGTATGTCGGCGCCGCCGTCGAGCATGTGGGTGGCACAGGAGTGGCGCAGCACATGGGGCGTCAGCACAGACCCGATGCCGGCCGCGTCGCCGTAGCGGCGCACCACCAGCCACAGCCCCTGGCGGCTGAGGCGCCCGCCCCGCTGGTTGAGGAACACCGCCTCGGCGTCGCCCCGGCGGGCCCAGCGGTCCGGCTCCAGCGCGCCACGGCCCTCCGGGGCCAGCCAGCGCTCCAGCGCCTCTGCGGCGCATCGGCCCAGCGGGACGATCCGCTCCCTGGCTCCCTTGCCGGTCACCCGCACCAGACCGTCGTGGAGGTCCACGTCGGAGAGCGACAGCGAACCGGCCTCCGAGATCCGGCAGCCCGTGCCATAGAGCATCTCCAGCACGGCCCGGTCGCGGCGGGCCGCGGGATCGTCGCCGACCACCGCATCCATCAGCGAGGCGACCTGAGCCACCGGCAGGGCCTTGGGAAGGCCCCGGGGCAGCCTCGGAATCTCCACGTCGGCGGTCGGGTCGTCGAATCGATGACCCTCGGCCACGAGGAACCGGTGGAGCCCCCGCACCGACACGAGCATCCGGGTGACGGATGCCGCGGCCAGGCCATCGCTCTGGAGGCCGCGGATGAAGGCGATCACATCGATGGGCGCAGCATCGTCGAGGCTGCGCCCTCTGGCCGCGAGGTGACTCCGATAGCGCAGCAAGTCTCGCCGGTAGGCCTCGACTGTCCGAACAGAGCGGCCCCGCTCCACCGCGAGCCAGGCTAGGAACTCCTCGGCCCTCGTATCCAGGCTGTTCTCGGCCTCGGTCGGTGGTGGGACCGGAGAGGCCACCGAACTCACCGCCCGAGCCGGCGCCGCGCCAGGAGCACTCCGATGATGGTCTTCGCGTCGCGGATCTCGCCCCGGTCGATCATCGCCGCGGCCTCGTCCAAGCTGACACGCTGGATCGTCATCCACTCCTCCTCGGCCCCGTCGGGCTGGCGGGGCACGGGACTCAGCCCGGTGGCGAGGAACAGGTGGGACAGCTCGTCGCAGAAGCCCGGCGAGTTGAAGAAAGTACCCAACTCCTCCAGCGAATCGCAGGCCAGGCCAGCCTCCTCGGCGAGCTCGCGACGGGCGGTGCCCGCGGGATCCTCTCCGTCGACGTCGCGGGTCCCGGCCGGGATCTCGAGCAGCTCGCCCTCCACCGGAGTGCGATACTGCCGCAGCAGCACGAGGTCGTCGCCGTCCACTGCCACCACCGCCACCGCGCCCCGGTGATGCACCACGTCTCGCGTCATGCGTCCGCCGCCGGGGGTGGCGAAGACGCTCTCGGTCAGGCGCACGACCCGGCCGGCGTGGATCTCGCGTTCTTCGAGCTTTTGAAAGCCGTCCCCGCCTGCGGCAGCCGCGCCAGGTGGGTCCTGAACCGCGTCCGGCTCCTCGGACACAGGTGTCACGCCGGAGCCGAGGGTTCCGCGGCGTAGTCGCTCATTTCGGGCAACCGCGGATTGCGGCCTGCGGCCCGGGTGAGCGCCGCGGCCACCAGCCCGCTGAACAGGGGCGCAGGCCGGTTGGGACGGCTCTTGAACTCCGGGTGGGCCTGGGTGCCCACCCAGAAGGGATGGCCCTCCAGCTCAATGAACTCCACCAGCCTTCCGTCGGGCGACTCGCCGCTGAGCACCATGTCGGACGCCTCGAAGCGGGTCCGGTAGCGGGGATTGAACTCGTAGCGGTGGCGGTGCCGCTCCGACACGACCTCCTCGCCGTAGGCCCGGGCCACCTGGGAGCCGGGCAGCAGCTGGGCCACGTACGCGCCGAGCCGCATCGTGCCGCCGTAATCGGTGACGCCGCGCTGGCTGTCCATGAGGTCGATCACCGGATGAGGCGTACGGCTCGCGAACTCGGTGGAGTTGGCGCCGGCCAGCCCCAGGGCGTTTCGGGCGTACTCGATGGTCATGACCTGCATGCCCAGGCACAGACCGAGACAGGGGATCAGGTTCTCGCGGGCGTAGCCCGCGGCGGCGATCTTTCCCTCGATGCCGCGCTCGCCGAAGCCGCCGGGGATCACGATGCCGTCGAGATCGCGCAGGCGCCCGGCGACCAGCAGCCCCTCCACCTCCTCGGCCTGCACCCACTCGATGCCGATGTCGGCGCCGTGGTGGATGGCGGCGTGGTTGAGAGCCTCGATCACCGACAGGTAGGCGTCGGGCAGGCTCACGTACTTGCCGATGACGCCGATCCGCACGGGTGCCGACGCCGCTCGGATGCGACCCACGAGAGCCTCCCACTCGGTCAGATCCAGGACTCGAGCGTCGAATCCGAGCTGCTTGCACACGACGTCGTCGAGTCCCTCGGAGTGCAGGATCAGGGGAATCTCGTAGAGGCTGGCCGCGTCGGGACACGTGATCACTCCCTGAGGCGACACATCGCACAGGTTCGAGATCTTCAACTCGAGCTCTCTGGTGAGAGGCGTCTCGCACCGGCACACGATGGCGTCGGGCTGCACGCCCCGCGACCGCAGATCGGTGACGGAATGCTGGGTGGGCTTGGTCTTCTGCTCGCCGGAGGGTCCGATGAACGGGACCAGCGTGACGTGCACGAAGCAGACGTTCTCGCGGCCCACGTCGAGGCGGAACTGCCGGATGGCCTCGAGGAACGGGAGGATCTCGATGTCGCCGACGGTACCGCCTACCTCGGTGATGACCACATCGACATCGTCGCTCGCCAGCCGGGCGATACGGCGCTTGATCTCGTCGGTCACGTGGGGGATGACCTGCACCGTGCGACCGAGGTAGTCGCCGCGGCGCTCCGCGGCGATCACCTCCAAGTAGATCGACCCTGTGGTGCCGTTGGACTCGCGGGTGAGGCTCTCGTCGATGAAGCGCTCATAGTGTCCCAGGTCGAGGTCCGTCTCGCCGCCGTCGTCGGTGACAAACACCTCGCCATGCTCGAACGGGTTCATGGTGCCGGGATCGACGTTCAGGTAGGGGTCGAGCTTGAGCATCGTCACACGCAAACCCCGGGCCTTCAGCAGGCGACCCAGCGACGCCCCGGTCAGCCCCTTGCCCAAGCCGCTGACCACCCCGCCGGTGACGAAGACGTGCTTTGTCATCGGGATCGCATCCTAACCCCGCACCAGCAGCACCCCGCGGACCGTACCGGAAGCCGCTCAGCCCGAGCGGCGCGAAGACGCTGCTTCCAGCAGCTCCTCCGCGTGCTGGAGGGCCGACGCGGACTGGGGCGATCCGGACAACATCCTCGAGAGCTCGACCAGCCGGTCCTCTCCGATCAGGGTCCGCCGCTTCACCGCTGCGGACCCGGCGACCTCGGTCTTCTCCAACGCAACATGATGGTCGGCGTGAGCCGCCACCTGCGGGAGATGGGTCACCACGATCACCTGATGGGTGGTGGCCAGCTCGGCCAGGCTGCGTCCGACGGCCTGCGCGGCGGTTCCGCCGACGCCCGCGTCGACCTCGTCAAAGACCAGCGTCTCCGGTCCGGCGGTCAGCACCAGCCTCAGCGCGAGCATGGTCCGGGCCAACTCACCGCCACTGGCCACCCGGCTCAGGGGCAGAGGCTCGTGGCCGACATTGGCCGCCAACCGGAACGAGACCTGCTCGCCGGCATCGCCACCGACGGCGACAGCCAGGCGGGCGCCACCCATCGCCAGCTCAGCGAAGTGCGCCTGGACCGCGGCGGCCAGCCGGGGGGCGGCCTCGGATCGCTCGCCCAGCACGCGAGCCCGCTCGGCCGCGAGGCGCTCCAACACCTCAGATCTGCGCCGCTCCAACGACGCGGCCCGCTCCTCGTATCCCTCCAGCTCGGCGAGACGTTCCGCAGCCTCGGAGCGGAAGTCCAGCACCTCGCCCAGAGTCGAGCCGTACTTGCGCCGAAGCCCGGCCAGCACTTGCCGCCGCTCGCGCAGTGCGGCCAGGGCGGCGGGATCGTCGTCGATCGCCTCCAGACAGACCCTGGCTTCGGCCGCGATGTCGGCGATCGCGGCGGACGCATCAGCGATGCGTCCGACCAGCTCGACGAACGGCTCCCGCCCGGCCAGGTCGGCCTGGGCACGGCCCAACCCCTCCGACACCGCGCTGTCGGCACCAAGCAGCCCGACCGCCTGTGCGGCGGCCTCCCGGTGCGCGGCTGCGTCGGCCAGCACCGACTCATGGTGGTCGAGGCGCTCATCTTCGCCGGGATCGGAGATGGCGGTCCCGTCGATCTCAGCGACCTGATGACGCAACAGGTCCATCTCGCGGAAGCGAGCCCGGGAGTCGCCGCCGAGTTCGGCGAGGCCAGCATCGATGGCGCGGAGATCGTCCATCAGCTTCTCCAACAGATGCGTGTCGACGTTGCCGAAGTGGTCAAGGGCGGCCCGCTGGACACCGACCCGCAACAGTGACTGGTGGGCGTGCTGGCCATGCAGGTCGATGAGCCCGCGGCCCAACTCGCCAAGGGCACCGATGGTGGCCAGGTGCCCGTCGATGTAAGCCCGGGACCGGCCGTCTGCGGGAATGACACGGCGAACCACCACCTCGTCCTCACCGGCGACGAATCGGCCCTCGATCTCGGCCTCCTGTGCACCGGGCCGCACCAGCGCCGCGTCGGCCCGGCCTCCGGTGAGCAAGTCGATGGCCCCGACCACCAGCGTCTTGCCCGCGCCGGTCTCACCGGTGACGGCAGTCATGCCGCGGTCCAGGACGAGCGACAGCTCAGCGATCACGCCAAGGTTGCGAACAGCCAGTTCGGTCAGCACAAGTCCCTCACCCCGGTGAGCGAAGTTCCGGCCAGCACAACGTCTTGAGGGCGGTTCTTGGCCCGCTGCAAGCGCGCTCAGCGGTCATTGAGACCGAACTTCGTCTTGAGAACCTGGTGGAACCGGCGGGTCCCGAAGGTCACCAGGCGAGCCGGATGTGGCGACGCGGAACACACCACGACGTCGTGCTGGTCGAGCCCGGCCAGCCGGCGGCCGTCAACCGACAGCACCGCGCCCCGGTCCGAGAGGACCTCGAGCTGCACCCTGGTGTCGGCCGCCACCACCATGGAGCGGTCGAAGAGCATGTGGGGCGAGACCGGAGTGAGCAGCAGCGCCCGATGCGTCGGATCGATTACAGGCCCTCGCGCCGACAGGGCATAAGCGGTGGAGCCGGTCGGGGTAGACACGATGAAGCCGTCGGCCGCGTAGGTGGTGAAGTGCTCACCGTCGAAGGAGACACCCAGGCGCAAGGCGTAGGAGGCGGCGGGCCGCTCCACGACAGCTTCGTTCAGAGCGAAACACTGTTGCCGGACCGGATCCGCGCCGGCAGCCGCGGCGGTGAACTCCACGGTGAGCAGCATTCGATCCTCGATGCCGTGGTCGCCGGCCAGCACCCGGTCGATGGCGGAGTGAGCGTCGGCGGGCGCCACCTCGGTGAGGTAGCCCATGCGGCCGAAGTTGACGCCCAGGATCGGCACGCCCGTCTCGCCGACCAGCTCGACGGCCCGCAGGATCGATCCGTCACCGCCGAGGGTCACCACCGCGTCCAGGCCTCCCGCGAAGCGCTCCGGATCTACCTCCAGATGCGAGCACGACGCCGCGGCCGCCTCCTCGGGCGGCATGCGGACCTCATGGCCCTCTCCAGTGAGCCAGCGCGACAGGTCGCGGGCCGCGGCTGCAGCCTCCGGTCGTCCCTGATGAACGATCAGACCGACGACCGCCATCGAGCTCACGCTCCCTTGACGCGAACCGCGTCGGCCACGGCCCGGTCGACGGCGGCGTCGGGGTCGGACAAGCCGCGGGCGCGGTCGCGCGCATCTGCGTGCAGCAGAAACTCCACATTGCCCTCGGCGCCGGTCACAGGCGAGACCATGCCCCCCATGATGGCGCCTCCCGCGCCCACAATTGCACCCCACGCCCCGAGCAGCGCCTGCCGCCACACATCGGGGTCGCGGATCACGCCGCGGCCGCGGTCGGCCTCGACCCGGCCCGCTTCGAACTGAGGCTTCACCAAGACCACGATGTCGGCGGTGGCCAGACTGCAGATATCGGCCGCGATCAGTCGCAGCGATATGAACGAGACGTCGGCCACCACCACTGGGGCCGGTCCGCCGATGGCGGCCATATCGACACCACGCACGTCGGTGCGTTCGAATGATGACACTCGCGGGTCGGCCCGCAGACGCTCGTGAAGCTGGTTGCGGCCCACATCGATGGCGGCCACCGCCACCGCGCCGTGCCGCAGCAGGCAGTCCGTGAAGCCGCCGGTCGACGCCCCGACGTCGATGGCCCGGCGACCGGCCACGGAGATGCCGAAGGTGTCCAGGGCGGCTTCGAGCTTGTGCCCGCCCCTGGACACGTAGCGGGGCGGGTCGCCCGCCACCACAACGGCCTCACCCGGGTGAACCAGGCGCGACGGCTTGACCGCCGCCGATCCGCCCACCGTCACGCGCCGGTTCTCTATGAGCCTCTGGGCCTCGGTGCGGCTGTTGGCGATGCCGCGGCGCACCATCTCGGCGTCGAGCCGGCGGCGCCTTCCGGTCACAGCGGCGGGCTCAGCCCGCGCTGCGGGACTGGCGATCAAGCCAGCCGAGAGTGAACGCGTTCCACTCCTCGGCCATCTCGTGGAAGGCGATGTGGCTGGAGTGGGGGCCGCGGAACACGTGCATGGCGGAGCCGACTATGGCTCGCTGCACCTCCAGGCCGTAGCGGGTCGGCACCTGCCAGTCCACCTCTCCAGAGGTGATGAGGGTGGGGACCGCGATGGATCCCAGACGATCGAGTGCGTCGTGGGTCTTGTCGGCGTGGAAATGGCCGAGCAACCCCGCCTTGGAGGGGGGATGCGGATTCTCGAGAATGAAGCCGCGCTCGAAGGCCTCCACCTCGGCGGGCTGGTCGTTGATGAACGTCGGACTGGCCACCCACAGCAGGGCGGTGCGTATGTAGCCAGCGAAGTCGTCGTGGAGGATGTATGTCTCGTTGGTGTCGATCATGCGAATGAACCACTCGTCGGAGCGCCCCCAGGTGCAGTGCAGTTGCAGGGTCGCCACCTTGTCGGGGTGGTTGACTGCGAACTCCTGGGCGGTGGCCGAGCCGAGGGACAGACCCGAGACGTGGGCCCGTTCCACGCCGAGGCAGTCGAGCAGCGCGGCGGCGTCATCGGCGAGGATGCGCATCGAGTAGTCGCTCGCATCGGTCGGATGGGTGGACTGGCCCGTGCCCCGGTTGTCGTAGGTGATGACCGTGTAGTTGTGCCGGTAGGCCTCCACCTGGCCGGCCCATGTCGAATGGTCGGCGCCGGTTCCCATGATGAGCAGCAGGGGTTCGCCGGTTCCCTCGACCTCGTAGTACACGTCGATTCCGGTGCGCAGGTCGGCGAACGGCATCTTGGGCGTCTCCTTCAGATCTCGGTTAGCTGGCAGGGGCGGGTTCGCCCGCGTCAGCGGCTGCGGTGGCTGAGCTCGTCGGCGGCTGCCTTCCAGACACGCCCGCAGCCGACTCGAAGCAGGCGCCAACTCGAAGCGCCATCTCCTCGTCGAACGGCGCGGCTGCTATCTGCAGGCCGATGGGCAGACCGTCGCGGTCGAAGCCCGCTGGCACCGACAGCGCGGGCAGGCCCGAGAGATTGAACGGGCCGGTGGTGCGCACGTAGGCCAACACCACCGGCTCGCTGGACGGGCCGAAGCACAGGTCGTCCACGCCCTTCGGCGCCGCCGTGGCGGGCAGGGTCGGGGTGAGCAGCGCATCCAATCGGTTGTGCACGAATACGCCACGCAGGGCCTCGGCTATGGCCCGCCGGGCCTGCAGCGCCTTGAAGTAGTGCTCGGGTTCCAGCATCAGGCCCGCCACCAGCAGCGACCTGATGGCGGGGTCGATCTGGTCGGGGCAGCGGCGCAGGAGCTGGCGGTGGTACGCGGCGGCCTCGGGGCCGACGATCCCGAACTCGGCGGCCAGGCCGTGCTCCAGCTCGGGCACCTCCACCCCGACCATGGCCGCGCCGTGGGAGCCGAGAAGCTCGGCCGCGGCCGCGAACGTCTCGGCGACGTCCGGCTGCATGGGATCCAGCGGCGCGCCGCTCAGCACCCCGATTCTCAGCCCGTCGACTCCCCGGTCCAAGCCGCGCGAATACACCGGAACGGTCCGGGAGGAGGCCGACGGGTCCATCGGGTCGGGGCCTGCGAGGACTTCCAGCGCGGCGGCACAGCCCTCCACCGTGGCGGTCAAGGGACCCAGGTGGTCGAGCGACCACGCCAACGCGGCCACCCCGGCGCGCGACACGCGCCCGTAGGTCGCCTTGAGGCCCACGGTGCCGCACAGCGACGCCGGGATGCGGATCGAGCCGCCCGTGTCGCTGCCGATGGCCATCGGCACGATCCCGGCCGCAACCGCGGCGGCCGACCCGCCGCTGGATCCGCCGGGGATCCGGCCGAGGTCCCATGGGTTGGAGGCCGGCGCGCTGTAGACGCCGCAGGCCAGCTCGTGAGTGGTCGTCTTGCCCACGATTACCGCACCGCCCCGGCGCAGGCGCCGAACCAGCGTGGCGTCGGCCGCGGCCGGGGTCGATCCGTAGGCGGGCGAGCCGCAGCGGGTGGGCAGGCCGGCCACGTCGACGATGTCCTTGATCCCCACCGGCACGCCCATGAGGGGGCCGAGGTCGCGTCCCGCCTTGATCGCCTCGTCGGCCCGTTCGGCGGCCTCGATGGCACCGTCGGAGTCCATCGCCACGAAGGCGGAGAGCTCACCGTCGAGCGCGGCCGCCGCGGCCAGGCTCGCCTCAGTTAGCTCGCGGCTGGTGGTGCGACCGGAGCGCAGCGCTCTGGCGGCCTCTGGGATGGTCGTCACGTCTCGTTCCGCGCGTCCTGGGCGGCGCCAGCATCGGGCGGCCAGCTCGGATCGAAGGCGGTGGGGTCCAGCGCAGCGCTGCCCGACAGCAGGGCGTCGAGGCTTGCGCTCTGCTCGATCCGCTCGGCCAGGTCAGCCTGGGTGGCCTCGGGGTTGAAGACCTCGTGGTCGAGTCCGAGGGCCCGCATTCGAGCCGCCGTTGCCTCCACCGGATCGCAGGGGGCGCGGTCACCCACGGCCAGCACCGATCACCGCGATCACGTCTACCTCCATCTTGAGGCCGGGCAAGCCGAGGGCTGCGGCCTGGCACGCGGTGACGGCCGGGAACGGACGGCCCGCGAACACCTCGCGGCGAACCTCGATCTCCTCGGCGATCTCCCGCACGTCCTGCATGAAGTAGGTGATCTTGACGACGTCGGCGATGGAGCTGCCCGACGCGGCCAGGACGCTGGCGATGTTGTCCCACACTTGCCGGGCCTGCTCGGCGACGGTGGTGCCCACCAGCTCGCCGGCCGCGTCGAAGGCCACCTGACCGGCCAGGTAGAGAGTGTCACCGGCCCGCACCGCGTAGGAGTACGGCTCCGGCGGCGGGCAAAGCCCCGGCACGTCCACCACGACATTGAGCGGCACGGCGGCCCAATATAGGCTGTTGTCTTGCCGGCATCCGCACCCGGCTTCGGTCGGGCGCCCCACGCCGGCGCGGTTCGTCCGGGAGGCCGCCAATGCCCACCATCAACGCCAACGGGGTCGACCTCTGGTACCAGTTCAGCGGCGAGGGCGAGACTGTCGTCCAGATCGGCGGGGCGGTGAGCGCCCACGAGGGTTACGCCACGATCACGCCCGGCTTGTCGCAGCATTACCGGGTGCTCGACTACGACCACCGCGGCTACGGCAGCAGCGACCGCCCCGCCCAGCGCTACACGCTCGACACCTGGAGCGACGACCTGGCCGGTCTGATGGCCGCGCTGGGCCTCGAGCGGGCCCACATCCACGGCGGATCGATGGGCAGCTTCATCGCCGTCAATTTCGCGGCCCGCTATCCCCACAAGGTCGACAAGCTGATCCTCGGGGCCGGCGCGGTGGGGCGGTGCGACCGCATGGGGGTGCTCCAGTTCCGGGTCTGGCAGAGCCTGGCCCGGGCCTACGGCGTGGCGTCTCGGGAGCTGGCCGAGCAGTTGCTCACTCACGCCTTCTCGCGCACCTACCTCGACGGCCCGGAGGGAGGCGATCAGGCCCTGGACGAGATGCAGGACGTGACCGCCCGCAACGTGGGCGCCGATGTGTTCATCGACGCCTGCCAGGCCATGATCGACACCGACGTGACCGACCGGCTCAGCGAGGTGGCCGCGCCGACCCTGGTGATGGTCGGATCTGAGGATGTGCTCACCCCTCTCGATGCCGGGCCGGGCGGGGCCGGCGCCCGCTACGTTGCCGAGAACCTGCCCCTCGCCCGGCTGGTCGTTTTCGAGGGCAGCGGCCACGGCCACTACATAGAGCACCAGGAAGAGTCGCTGGCTGCGATCCTGGACTTCCTGGCCGAGTGACGGCCCGCCCTCGAACGCCCCAGAGGCCGAGCGGATAGGCCCCAGTCCATGAGGACCTCTCAAGAGTGCGAGCGAGGCCGTGGCCCGAGCGGCCCGTGAGCGCAGCGAACAAGAGCGGGAACAAGGCGCTGGCCGGCGGGTAGCCTCGCCGGCCATGGGCGACCCCATCGGAGATCACCAACTGCTGGAGATCAACGGCAAGCGGCTGCTGCAGCGCCTGTGGGACCTGGCTGAGATCGGACCCATCGAGGGCGGCGGCAACAACCGGCTGGCGCTCACCGACGCTGACAAGGCCGGCCGCGACCTGGTGATCACATGGATGCGAGATTTGGGACTCGATGTGAGCATCGACACCATCGGCAACGTGGTGGCCACCCAGACCGATGTCGGCGATGGACCGCCGGTGATGATGGGCTCCCACATCGACACGGTCGCCACCGGCGGCAAGTACGACGGCAACCTCGGCGTGCTGGCCGCGCTGGAGGTGATCGAAACGGTGATCGGCCGCGGCGTCGCGCTCGACCGGCCGCTGGCCGCCGCCTTCTTCACCAACGAGGAGGGCTCGCGCTTCCCGCCCGACATGATGGGCAGCCTCTGCTACGCGGGCGGGCTCACCGTCGAGGAGGCCATGTCGGCCGCCGACGCCGACGGGGTGACGGTGGGAGACGAACTCAAGCGCATCGGCTACAGCGGTCCCATGCCGTGCCCGGGGCCCGTGCCCCACGCCTTCGTCGAGCTCCACATCGAGCAGGGTCCGGTGCTGGAGCGCAATGGGGTGCGCATCGCGGCCGTGGAGGGCGTCCAGGGCATCTCCTGGACCGAGATCACGCTCACCGGTCAGTCCAATCACGCAGGCACGACGCCCATGAGCATGCGCCGCGACGCCGGCCTGGCCGCGGGCGAGGTGGTGGTGGCCGTTCGCCGCATCGCCAGCGAGATGGGCGGCACCCAGGTGGGAACGGTCGGCGCGCTGCGGCTTCATCCCGACCTGGTGAACGTGGTGGCGGCCAGGGCGAAGCTGATCGTCGACCTGCGCAACACCGACGACGAGGACTTGCAGGCCGCCGAGCGGCGGCTGCTGGCCGAGCTCAAGCGCATCGGCGAAGCCGAGGGCGTGGCCGTCGACACCAAGTGGGTGGCCCGCTTCGAGCCGGTGGTCTTCGATCCGCGGGTGGTGTCCCTGGTGGAGGCCACCGCAAAGTCGCTCGGCCTTTCGGTGCAGCGGATGCCGTCGGGGGCGGGCCATGACGCCCAGATACTGGCCGCGGTGTGCCCGGCCGGCATGGTGTTCGTGCCCAGCGTGAACGGCATCAGCCACAACCCCGCGGAGCACACCGAGCCCGACGACCTGGTGGCTGGGGCCAACGTGTTGCTCAACACGGTGGTGGCCCTGGCTACCGGCCACCTCTGAAGCCGTGAGATGACGACGCGGGCGACCTTCACCGGCTGGGGCAAGTGCGTGCCCCCGGTGAAGCTCACCAACGCCGACCTCGAACAACTCGTCGACACCGACAACGACTGGATCGTGGAGCGCACCGGCATCCGCGAGCGGGGCATCTCCCACGTCGAGACGACCGACCTGGCCGAGGTGGCGGCCCGCAGGGCGCTGGCCGCGGCCGGCCTGGAGGCCACCGACATCGACATGCTCATCCTGGCCACGGTCACGCCCGAGATCACCTGCCCCAGCAATGCCTGCTTCCTGCAGGAGCGGCTGGGCGCGGTCAACGCGGCCGCATTCGACCTCAACGCGGCGTGCAGCGGTTGGGTCTACGGTACCGCCACCGCGGCGTCGATGATCAGCGCCGGCATCGCAGAGCGAGTGCTGCTCGTGGGGGCCGAGAAGCTGCACTGGGTGATGGACTACTGGGACCGAGCCACCTGCATCCTCTTCGGCGACGGGGCGGGCGCCGCGGTGCTGGAGCCGTCGCAGGCCGG
>JAKZWH010000091.1:0-6549 GCA_047515615.1 Acidimicrobiales bacterium
GGGCTCGGCGCGCGTCGTCGATCCGGCGATTGGGCTCGAGCGCGGCGGTGATGTCGACGATGAGGGGCCGCAGCCAGCCGCGGTCGGCTCGGGGCACGCCGACCAGTTCGCTGAGGATGTCGGCGGCGAGGGGATGGGCGAGCGACTCGATCAGATCGCACTCCACCGCTTCGGCCACAGGGTCGAGCAGCTCGGCGGTCATGGCCTCCACCGAGGACCGAAGGCTCTCAACCCGCTCGGGGGTTAGCGCCTGGCTCACCAGCGAGCGCAGGCGGGTGTGCTCCGGGGGGTTGAGGAACAGCATCGAGCGCTCGCGGTCGGGGTCGCGGCTGTAGACCGCGCCCGGCATCAGCGACGGCGTCTCGTCGCCAGCCTTGGCGATGCCCAGGCGATGATCGCGCAGCGCCTGCCGGCAGTCCTCGAAGCGGGTGAGGACCCACAGGCTTGAGAAACCGACCTTGTGCACCGGCGCGGTCTCCCGCAACTGCCGCAGCCGCGGGTACGGGTCAGCGACCGTCTCGGGGTCGGTGACGATGCTTAGGAATAGCTCATCGCTCATGGGCAGCCTTCGCGATCAAGAGGTCCAGGAGCCTGAGAGTCTAGGAGAAGGCGACGGGGAGGCGGGCCAGGCCCCTAAGCGTGAGCCGCCGCTTCCAGGGCGGGTTGTCGTCCAATGGCGTCCACGTAGCGAACCGGTCCAGAAGTGCCCGCAGCACCACCTGGCCCTCGAGACGGGCCAGGGCGGCGCCCAAGCAGTAGTGGATGCCCGAGCCGAACGACAGCATCGGCACCTCGCTTCGCCCGACATCGAAGCGCTCGGGATCATCCACGACCGCCGGGTCGCGGTTGGCCGCTCCGAGCAGCGTCAGCACACCGTGACCCTTGGGGAGGGCGTGACCACCGATCTCGATCTCGGCGCGGACGTAGCGGCCGTCGAGCTGCACGGGCGGCTCGAAGCGAAGCACCTCGTCCATCGCGGACGGCACCAGCGAGCGGTCGGCCCTCAGCCGGGCCAACTGGTCGGGATGGCGCATCAGGGTGTGGACCATGTTGCCGATCAGGTTCATCGTGGTCTCGAAGCCGGCCGCGTAGATCAGCGAGACGGTGGTGGCCACCTCCTGCTGGGAGAGCCGGTCCTCCCCGTCGCTGGCCGCGATCAGACCCGACAGCAGGTCGTCGGCCGGCTGGGCCCGCCGGGTGTCGATCAGGTCGTCGAGGTACTCGCTCATCTTCGCTCCCGACACCGCGGCCCGCTCCGCCTCTCCGGGCTGGCGGTTCGGCTCCAGGGTGGCGGCCAGGTCCGACACGATCGGCCTGAGCCAGTCGCGGTCATCGACCGGAACCCCTAACAGCTCGCTGATCACGTTGGCGGGCAGCGGGAAGGCGAGCGCTTCGATCAGGTCGCACTGGCCCGCTTCGGCCACTGGATCGAGCAGCTCGTCGGTCATGGCCTCGACCGCGGGCCGGAGCCGCTCCACCCGGCGGGGGGTGAAGGCCCGGCTCACCAGCGATCGGATCCGGGTGTGGTCGGGCGGGTTCAGGAACAGCAGCGAACGGGGTCCGTCGGGCCTGCGCGCCCGGGACGAGGCCAGCAGCGAGGGCGCCTCTTCGCCGGGCTCGGGGCTGCCCAGCCGCTGATCGCGCAGCGCGGTCCGGCAGTCCTCGAAGCGGGTGAGGATCCAGAAGTCCGAGAAGCCGGTCTTGTGCACCGGCGACGTCTCCCGCAGCTCCCGCAGCAGCGGGTACGGGTCGGCGATCACGGCAGGATCGGTGACGATCCTCAGCAGCAGCTCGTCGCTCAAAGGTGCCTCCACCAAGCCCGGCTTGACATTGGGCTCTTCATCGGTCACCTCTCGGTCCCGTCAGCAGAGGGTACGCCGCAAGGGCGGCTGCGATCTCGGAGGCGACGGCCGCGTTCGACTCGGCCAGCGCGATGTTGGCCGGAACAACCGCTCCGCCGGTGGCTTCCGCCAGGGCGGTCAGAACGGCCGGAGTGACGTCGCCGCCCGAGACCCCATCGCGGCGCGCCGCGGCCTCGGCCTCTTGGACTGCTTCCTCGACTCGGGCCGCGTCGAGCGCAGCCGAAGCGGGGATCGGGTTGGCTACGAGCATCCCGCCCGGGTGTCCGAGCGCGCCAGCCGCTCGGAACGCGGCCGCGACCTCATGCCCGTCGTGCGCAATGTTGGTCAGTTCCGGCCCGCCGTCGCGAACATAGAACGCGGGAAAGCGGTCAGTGCGCCAGCCGAGAACGGCCACCCCCAGAGTTTCAAGCCGCTCGAATGTGAGCGGGATGTCGAGAAACGCCTTCGCTCCTGACGAGACGACGATCACTCGGTGGCGGGCCATGGCGTCCAGGTCGTGGCTCACGTCGCCGCTGTGATCCGCGCCGCGGTGCACGCCCCCAATGCCGCCGGTGGCGAACACCTCGATGCCGGCCGCCTCTGCGAGCGTCACCGTGGCCGAGACCGTGGTTGCTCCTACGTCGAGGCCCGCCGCCAACGCGGGCCCCAGATCGCGGGCCCCGACCTTCACCGAGCCTCCGAAGAGCCGCTCGGCCTCAGCGCGGTCCGCTCCGACGACAGCGCGGCCGTCGAGCACGCCGCACAGGGCCGGCACCGCACCCCCGGCCCGCACCGCGGCCTCCACTCGCTGGAAGCACTCGCGGTTGGCGGGCTCGGGCAGACCCAGCTCCGAGAAGATCGTCGACTCCAGCGCCACCACGGGAGCGCCGGAAGCGAGAGCGGCCCCCACCTCGGATCCGATGTGAAGCGCCTCGGCCACGATGTGAGGGTAGGAGCACCACCTAGGATCGCGCCTGTGACGGTCGAGCCCTCCCCCTCCGAGCTCATCGACGCCTTCAACGCGGCATGCGCGTCGCTGACCGCCCCGGGTGCGCCGTTCGGTTGGACCGTGCGGGAGGTCGGCGGCGTGCCCGTGCGGGTCTACGACAAGGCCATCCCGGACATGCGAGCCGTCTGGACCATGTCGGCGACCCACGGCGACCGCGACTACCTCGTGTACGGCAACGAGCGCTACAGATACACCGAGGCTCATGCCCGGGTGCGGGCCGATCGAAATGGCCCCTCAGGCTAGTGCCCCGCGCCGGCGGCCAGCAGGGACCCCCACTGAGCGTCGGTCAACTCGCCGCTGACTCGTGCGACCACCCGGCCCCTGCCGTCCACCACCACCGTGTAGGGGATGCTTGTTAGCCCGTAGGCGTCGCCGATCTCGTTGTCCTCGGAGTCCAGCACTGCGATGGCAGGCCACTCCACGTAGGCGAACCACGCCGAGGGCGGATAGTTGGAGCGAGTGGGGATCACGTCGGTGCTCACTGCCACGACCTCAACTCCCGCGGGCAGCCGGTTCCGCCGATGCCAGTTCGAGACGCGGGCCAGCTCCCGTTTGCATTGCAGGCACCAGTGCGCGAAGAAGCCGATCACCTTGGAGGTGCCGTCTCCGGGCTGCACGCTCACCTCGACCCCGTCAAAGGTGGTCGCCACGAAGCCGGGCGCGGCGACCCCCACGGCGGGATCGTCCAATGGCTCATCGAACGTCGGCAGCGTCTGTCCGACGATGGTGACATCGGAAACCTGGCGCGGTTCGATTTGACCGTAGAGGTCCCGGACGGCCTCGATGGCCAGCGCCAGGGCCACCACCGCCAGGACTCCGCCGATCAGCCACTTCAGCACCGGGTTCGAGGTAGCGACCGACCGGCCCGAACCCTGGTGGGAACCCCCGAACACAAGATGGAGCCGACCAAGGACCGAAGACGCACTCGTCCACTCCCTGGGCCTCCGAGAGATATCCTCGACGGATCGGCCAGCACGCCGTGCAGAACTACCGACGGACCTCCCGGGGTCGCCGCGTGAACGCTGGCGTCTAGACCGATTGCTGATGGATGGTCCCTCGTGCTTGGCTGGCCGCCACTCCGGACTCGTCGTCGGCGTTGGGATGGCCAGACGTGACGCCTACCTTATCCGGGCAGCACCGACTCGGCCGCGTCGCGGTCGCCGCGTCCGGAATGCGCAGGCCCCGACCTTCACCGAGCCTCCGAACAGCCGCTCGGCCTCATCGCGGTCAGCTCCTACCACGGCCCGGCCGTCGAGCACGCCGCACATGGCCGGAACCGCGCCCCCGGACCTCACCGTCTCCTCCACACGCACCAGGCACTCGCGGTTGGCGGGCTCGGGCAGACCCAGCTCCGAGAAAATGGTCGACTCCAGCGCCACCACGGGGCTTCCTGAGGCAAGAGCGGCCCCCACCTCTGATCCGATGTGCGGCGCCTCTGCCACGCAGTGAGGGTAGAAGCAGCACGTAGGCTCGCGCTTGTGACGTCCGAGCCGGCCGCGCCCGAACTTGTCGACGATTTCAACGCGGCATGCGCGTCGCTGACCGCGCCGGGTGCGCCGTTCGCCTGGACCGTGAAGGATGTCGGCGGCGTGGCCGTGCGGGTCTACGACAAAGCCATAGCGGACATGCGGGCCGTCTGGGCGATGTCGGCCCCGCACGGCGACAAGGACTACCTCGTGTACGGCGACGAGCGCTACAGCTACGCCGAGGCCCACGCCCGGGTCCGGGCGCTGGCCCACCATCTGCGCACCAAGCACGGCGCCGGACCGGGCATGCGGGTGGCTGTGGCGATGCGGAACTACCCCGAGTGGGTGCTGTCGCATTGGGCCGCCATCTCGGTGGGCGCCGCCGTGGTCGGCATGAACTCCTGGTGGACGCGACCGGAGATGGAGTTCGCGCTCAAGGATTCGGAGCCGGTCGCGCTCTTGACCGACGGTGAGCGCTTGGAGCGACTGGGATCAGCCTGCGAACAGGTCCCCCTGATCGTCACCCGCCACGACGGCAAACTGCCGGCCAATGCCCTGCGCTGGGACTCGGCCGCGGATCCCTCGACGGCCCCCGACGCTCTCCCGGAGGCGGACATCGATCCCGACGACGACGCTCTGATCTTCTACACGTCGGGCACGACCGGCTCGCCCAAGGGGGCCCAGCTCACTCATCGGGCGGTGGTGCACAACCTGCTCAACATGATCTTCTTGGGCGCTTGCGGCGACGCGGCCCGAGCCCAGCGCCTAGCAGCGGCGGGCGGCGAACCCCCCGAAGCACCGCCGACCATCGCGGCTCTGCTCCCAGTGCCGCTGTTCCATGTGACTGGCTGCAACTGCGTGATGCACCCGGTCACGATCGCGGGTGGCCGGCTCGTGCTCATGTACCGCTGGGACGCAGCCGAAGCCCTGCGGCTGATCGAGCGGGAAGGTGTCACGGTGATGACCGGGGTCCCCACCATGTCACGCGAGCTGCTGCAGCACCCCGACTGGTCCAGCACCGACACGTCGTCGCTGCGCTCGATGGGTGGCGGCGGGGCGGCCATCCCCACCGACCTGGTGCGGCGCATCGACGAGAGGCTCCCCCGCGGCCGGCCCGGCGTCGGCTACGGCCTCACTGAGACCTCTGGCATCGCCACCGCAATCAGCAACGAGTTCTACGTGGCCAACCCGTCCTCGGTGGGCCCGCTGGTGCCGTGCATGGAGGCCAAGGTCATCAACGAAGCCGGCGAGACGCTCGGGTCCGACGAGAGGGGCGAGTTGCTGCTGCGGGGCCCGAACGTGATGAAGGGGTACTTGAACCGCCCCGATGCCACCGAGGAGGCGATTGTCGACGGCTGGTTCCGAACCGGCGACGTGGCCGAGATCGACGCCGACGGCTGGATCTACATCAAGGACCGCATCAAGGACATGGTGATCCGCGGCGGCGAGAACATCCACTGCTCCGAGGTGGAGGCGGCCATCTACGAGCTTGACGAAGTCGCCGAGGCAGCCGTGTTCGGCGTGCTCGACGAGCGCCTGGGCGAGGAGGTGGGAGCCGCGGTCGTGCTCGTGCCCGGGGCTGAGCTCGGCGAGAGCGACCTCGCTACGCATCTCGACGGCCGTTTGGCCCGCTTCAAGCATCCGCGCTACGTGTGGTTCCTGGACGAGCCGCTGCCCCGCAACGCCAACGGCAAGTTCCTCAAACGCGAGCTGCGGGAGCGCTTCGCCCCCGGCTTCTAGAGCGCGGCAACCTCGCCCAGAACTAGTCGGGCTGTCAGCCGGCGAGTGCGGCCAAGCGCTCGACGGCCTGCTCCAGAACCGCTGGGCGCTTGCAGGCTGCGAAGCGCACGAAGGGCGCGCCCAGCTCCTTGTCGTCGCACAGCACCTGCACCGGCACTGCCACCACCCCGCACATCTCGGGCAGGGCCCGGCAGAACTCCAGGCCGTCGGTGGCGCCCAGGGGACGGATGTCGGCGGTGATGTAGTAGGTGCCCTGGGGCACTACCGGCTCGAAGCCCGCCTCGGTCAGGCCCGCGCACAGCAGATCGCGCCGGGCCTGAAGATCGGCAGCGAGAGAGTCGAAGAATTCGTCGCCGAGGCGCAGCCCGACCGCCATCGCGGGCTGGAACGGCCCGCCGCTGACGTAGGTGAGCAGCTGCTTCGCCGCCTGCACGGCCCGCACCAGCTCTGGCCGGGCGCACACCCAGCCGATCTTCCAGCCGGTGAACGACAG
>JAKZWH010000092.1:0-2645 GCA_047515615.1 Acidimicrobiales bacterium
CACGATCCGGCGCTCGCCCCGGCCCTGGTCCCGGCCGTAGGAGGCGAGGTCCTGGGCCACCAGCACGATCTCGGCCGCGTCGAGCTGCTCCACCTCGGCGAGGATCTGCTCAACGGAGCGGCTGCGCTGCGGGCCGCGGAAGCTGGGGATGGCGCAGAAGCCGCAGGCCCGGTCGCATCCCTCGGCGATCTTGACGTACGCCCACGGGCGGGGCGACGGCGGCCGGGGAAGGTTGAGCAGGTCGAAGGCCGGAACTGGGCGAGGGTCCGGGCGGCGCAGCTGCACTGGCACGGGACCGGGCCGGGAGCTGGTCGGGGCCGCGGCTGCGGCCGTGAGGGCGACGCCGAATCCGGCGATCCGGTCGACCTCGGGCAGTGCCTCGGCCAGCTCGTCGCCGTAGCGCTCCGCGAGGCAGCCGGTCACCACCAGTGACGCGCCGGACGCCTTCGTCTCGGCCAGCGCCAGGATCGTGTCGATCGACTCCTGCCGGGCCTCCTCCACGAAGGCGCAGGTGTTGACGACGACCAAATCGGCCTCCGCCGCGTCGCGGGCCGGCGACAGGCCGTCGGCGACCAGCAGCCCGGTCAGCTTGTCGGAGTCGACCTGGTTCTTGGGACACCCCAGGGTGTGCACCACGAAGGTCTTGGGCCTGTTGTACATAGAGAGCGCAACCAAGGTACCCCGGCCTGGGCGTCGGCCCGCCCAGGGGCGCTAGGGCGCCGTCGGCAGTTCAACCCGGCGCGGTCACCGCAGGAGCTCGGCCGATCAGTCCTAGAAGCCCGCAGTGCCGGTCGGAGGGGGCAGGGTCGTGGTCGTCGTGGTCGTCGTGTTGCGCTCCGGGGGCGGAGGGTCATGGGGAGCGCAGTTGCCCGAGACGATGTCGCGGATGCGCTCGACGCGCTCGCCGGAGTCGGCCGGGACGGGCACGCCGTTGGCGTCGAGAAGGTGCGGGTGCAACTCCCATGCCACGATTTCGGCTCCGTCGAAGTCGATTTGCAGCACTCCGGTCTCACCGAGGACGCCGGAGCGTGCGTGCCAGATGAAGTTCCCGAGCGAGTAGGCCACCAGCTTGCCGCCGGTGAACTCCACGGGCTGGAGCACGTGAGGATGGTGACCGATGATCGCGTCGGCGCCGGCATCGAGCAGCTGCTGGGCGAGGAGGCGCTGGTCGCTGCTGGGACAGGTGTCGCGCTCGATGCCCCAGTGGACCGCGACGATCACCGCGTCGGCGTTGGCGGCCGCGGCCCGCACGGTGTCGAGGACGCGGGCGCGAGCCGGCGGATGCGCCGACGCGATCCCGGGCGTGGCGGCGCTGGCGGTGAAGCCGGAGGGCACGATCATGGAGGCGCCCACGAAGGCCACGCGAACGCCGTTGTCGGTGGACAGGAGCAGATACTGGTGGGCCTCATCGGCGTTGCGACCAGCGCCAATCGTCGCCACACCGGCCGCTTCCAGCAGGTCGACGGTGTCCAAAAGGGCGTCGGAGCCGTAGTCGTTGGCGTGGTTGTTGCCCAGGTTGGCCACACTGACGCCGCCGGCCGCAATCCGCTCCGCCGCCGACGGCGGAGCCCGAAACACGAACCTCTTCCAGTGGGGCGACCCGCGGTCGCTGATGGCCATCTCCACATTCACCAGGGAGAAGTCCGACGAGCCCAGAGGGGGGTCCAGCGATGCGAAGGGATCCAAGCCCGCCGGCTCGGTTCGTGTCATCAGCACATCGCCGCCGGCCAGCAGCGTCCAGGCCCGGTCGGGTTCGGTGGTCGTCGTGTCCGCCGAAATCGTGATCGGACTCGTCGGGGCCGGCTCCCATGCGGTGGTTGAGGGAGGCGGCAGGGTGGGCGACGCCCCTTCGGACGAGCGGAGCGCGGAGCCGCCCGTGCATGCTGACGCCATCAGCACGGCAGCCACTAGGGCACTGCCCCGCAGCGCGCTGGTCCTCAATCGCACCTAGGGCACCTCCACTATGCGAACCCGGTAGAGCCGGGGCCACAGCTTGCCGGTCATCCACAGCGTGCCGGAGCTCTCGTCAAGGGCCACCCCGTTCAGAACATCGATGTCGCTTGCGGAGGAGTTCTGGCGCACATCGTCGACGAGGGGCCGGGCGTCGATGGCGGCCACAACCCGGCCGGACTCCGGGTCGATCACCAGCAGTTGCTCGGTCTGCCACACATTGGCGATCACCATGCCCTCGACGCACTCAAGCTCGTTCAGATGGTCGAGTCGACCCTCATAGCCCGACGCGGTCACCGTCACGGTGCCGAGCAGCTCGAACGTCTGAGGATCCCGGCGTGCCAGCCGGTCCGAGCCGTCCGACATGATCAGCACATCGTCCATCGCGCAGAGTCCCCAGCCCTCGCCCTCGTAGCCGTGCTGCCGCACCGTCTGGAGCGTGCGTCGGTCGTACACGATGGCGGTGCCGCTCTGCCACGTCAGCTGGATGATCTCCTCGCCGACCACGGTGAGACCCTCACCAAAATGGTCGTCGGACAGCGCTACCAGCGCGATCGCCCCCCCGGTGGTGGGATGCACCGTCCGCAGCGAGGACTGTCCCCAAAGCCCAGTGCTCTCATACACCGTGCCGTCAGCGATTTCGAGCCCCTGCGTGAATGCGTCGGGATCGTGGGGCCGCCACTCGACGATCTCGA
>JAKZWH010000093.1:0-2613 GCA_047515615.1 Acidimicrobiales bacterium
GGTGCGGTCAGGGCCGTCATCGGCGAGCAGGCACGCGGCGTCGATCATGATGCGGGAACGCACCTGGCGGTCCTCGCCCCTGGCCCTGATCGACACCTCCTCGTGCTCCTGCACCCCGGCCACCTCGATGCGGAGGTCGGCTCGCAGCGAGAACGGGCCGACCTTGTCCTCGAAGGCGGCCTGGAAACTGGAACCGTCGATGCCGGAACCGCCCGGCGACACCTCGGTCACCGAATGCATGATCGGCAGCCACGACGCCACCGCCTGCACGTCCAGCAGCCGGGGCCACACCTCGGCCCGAGACGCCTCGACCACGAACTCCCGGTCTATTGCTTCCCTCACATCAAGCCCTTGCCAGTCAGAGCCTAGGACTCGGGGTTCAGCCGGGTGGCTCGCCTTCGGAATCGAGCGCGCTCGCGCCCGGGATCAACAACCTGTGTTCGAGCGCGGCGTCGACCGCCTCCATCGCGTTGAGGTATGCGATCAAAGCGGTCAGCTTCCGGTCGAGCTCGGCGATCTGGGCGCCCTGCGCCGCGAACCCGGCGTCCACTTTGACCTCAAAGCGGTCGATGCGCTCCCCAAGACTCATCTCAACGCCATCGATGCGCTCCTCCAAACGGTCGATGCGGTCGCCGAGAGTGACTTCAAGGCGGTCGATGCGATCCCCCAAGCTGTCGATGCGGTCGCTGATGCTGGTCAGAGTGAAGACGAGCAGCGCCACCACCAACGTGCCCAGGATGGTCAGCAGCGCAACCACGGCTCCGCCGATGAGGCTCAGCAGCGGGTTGTCGGCGATCTGGTCTCGCAGTCTCGGCTTCGCAGGCCGGGCCTGGACCGCGTCAACGACGGCCTGAGCCTGCGGGGCTGTAACGGGATCGGGGGTTGGAGTCATCTGCGGTGTTGCCCGTTGGGCGGGGGCGGCTGATGTCACGGAGCTTCTCCTGGGCCCGGCGACACGGATGCGGCTGCATGTCGTACGCGTAATGAAGGATAGTGGCACACCGCTTGATGGCCCGGTGGCGAAGCTTGTAGATTAGAATAGCTTAAGATTCATTGTCATGCAACTCTTGTGCAAGACTATGACGTATGATCTCAATACAGGTTGCTCTAAAGGCGCGTGCATCTGCCTCACACGCCGACGCGATCAGGCTCGCAGGGCGGGCAGGACCGCTCGTCCCAGCAGTTCGACCGAGGCGAACCAGCGGTCGAAGTTCATGCGCAGGTCGAATACCAGGTGCTCTACTCCCACCTCGGCGAAGCTCTGCACCTGCTCGACAACCTCGTCGGGAGTGCCGGCGATCAGCGAGCCCTCGATGTCCTCGGCGGTGGCGAAGCGGCCCGACGGGGGCTTGGCCCACCACTTGCCCCGCTTGTTGGCCCAGGCCAGCAGGCCGTCGAGGTTCACCCCTGACACCGCCAGATCGTGGGTGGCCGCGATCGACGTGGGCGGGATCACCGCGATGGTGGGCATGGGCCGGCCGTTGGCCGCGGTCATCTCTTGCATGGTGGCCACCCGCTCAGCGATGGTGAGCAGGGTGGTGCGCCCCGGCATCCAGCCGTCGCAGTACTCGGCGGCCAGCCGGGCCGAGCGGGGGGTGGCCCCGCAGTACCAGAACGGCACCGGGGCGCCCGGCTTGGGCTCGATGGAGATGTTGTCGAACGCGTACACGTCGTCGCGGTAGGTGACGCCGTCCTCGGTGAGCAGGCGGCGCAGGATCTCTGCGTTGGAGCGCACCAGCGCGACCCGGTCCACGCCGGCCATGTCGACAACGTCGAACTCGTGGTCGAAGGTGCCGGCCCCGAAGCCCAGCACCAGCCGGTCGCCAACCAAGGCGCACAGGGTGCCCACGCTGATGGCGGTGTTCACCGGATGGCGGAACGGGATCAGTGAGCCGGTGCCCAGCGTGATGCTGTCGGTGACCGCGCCGATGGCGGTGAGGGTGGTGAGCGCCTCGTAGAAGGTGATGTCGGCCGCCTCCATCTCGGAATGGGGCTCGAACACCAGGTGGTCGCGCACCCACAGCGAGTCGAAACCGAAGCTCTCGGCCAGCACCGCTCCGTCGAGCACGGCCCGGCGGCTGGCATGGCCGCCGAAATGGGGCATGAGCAGGCCGAACTTCATGTCGGCGGTGTCGGTCCCGGTCATCGCATTCCTCCGCTACTAGGCGTCACGGCTACAGAGTCCTCGTCCGCAGAACTGGCAGCGTTCTGCTCGCATAGCACGCAAGATGCTGCCAATTCGCTCTCACAGCGTGGGCGGGGCGTGGCGGCCCCAGCCGGGCTCGCCCACCACCTTGCGGTCCACGTACACGTCGCGGCCCCGCACTATGGTGCGATGGATGCGGCCCTTGGTGACCCGGCCGTCATAGGGGGTCCAGCCGCACTTCGACAGCACGGTGTCGGCCGAGTGGCGGGTCTGGTCGGCCGGGTCGAAGATCACGATGTCGGCGTCGTAGCCGGGGCGCAGGAAGACCTTGGACGCCAGCTTGAACTCGGTCGCGGGCTCCTCGGCCACCACCTCGGCCACCCTGGGCAGCGAGATCAACCCGTCCATCGAGCAGTCCAGCAGCATCGGGTACTGCTCCTGGATGCCGGGGGTGCCGGTGTGGCAGG
>JAKZWH010000094.1:0-4498 GCA_047515615.1 Acidimicrobiales bacterium
GCCGCGGTCTACCACCGCGGCATCCGCTACGTGTCGGTGCCCACGACGCTGCTGGCCCAGGTGGATGCGGCCATCGGGGGAAAGACCGGCGTCAACCTGGCGGAGGGGAAGAACCTTGTGGGCGCCTTCTGGCAGCCCCACGCCGTGCTGTGCGACACCGACGTGCTGGCCACGCTGCCCCCGCGGGAGATGCTCAGCGGCCAGGGCGAGCTGGCCAAGTACCACTTCCTGACCGGAGAGGACCTGGACGCCCTCGACCTAGGCGAGCGGATCGCTGCGGCGGTGCGGATCAAGGCCGCAGTGGTGGCCGCGGACGAGCGCGAGGGCGGCCGTCGGGCCATCCTGAATTACGGCCACACCCTGGCCCATGCGGTCGAGACCGCGGGGCGCTACGACCTGCGCCACGGGGAGGCGGTGGCGGTGGGCCTCGTCTACGCGGCCGAGGTGGCCGTGCGCATGGGCCGCATCGACGAGGACCGGGCGGCTGAGCATCGCCGGGTCGTGACCGGCTACGGCCTGCCGGCTCGGTTGCCGGCATTGCTCGACGACGACGAGCTGCTCGCGCTCTTCGGCCGCGACAAGAAGGCCATCGACGGCGTGACCCTCGTGCTCGACTCGGCCCGGGGTGTGGAGCCGGTTGCGGGGGTGCCCGAACCGGTGCTGCGAGACGCGCTGGCCGCGATTCGATGAGCAAGCTGCCGCCCCGGCCAGACAACGCCGTCGACGTGCTACGAAGCCTGGCCCCGCTGCGGGTGCAGCGGCGTCTCGGGCGGCTCTGGGACCGGCTGGCCGCCGCAGGCTTCGATGCCGCCGCGATCGTCGAGCCGACCAATGTCCGATGGCTCACCGGGTTCACCGGCTCGAACGGCGTCGTCGTGGTGTTGGGCGCCGGCGAGGCGCTGCTCGTCACCGACTCTCGCTACTCCGAGCAGGCGCCCGCGCAGCTGGCGGCGGCCGGCTGTTCGGGCGACGTGGAGGTCGTCGTCGACCGCGACCCGGCCAAAGTGGCGGCGGCCAGGCTCGGGGACTCGGCTCGCCTCGGCTTGGAGGACAGCGTCTCCTGGAGCGAGCAGATCCGCTGGAGCGAGGCGGTCGATGCAGAGACGGTGCCTCTGTCTGGGATGGTGGAGAGCCTGCGGGCCGTCAAGGACCGAGCCGAGCTGGCCCGCATCGAGGCCGCCGCCCGCATCGCGGACCGGGCCCTGGCGTCGGTCGTGCCGATGCTGCGACCGGGCGTCACCGAGTCGCACCTCCAGATGGCTCTCGACGACGCCATCCGCACGGCTGGCGCGTCGGGCCCCGCCTACGACACGATCGTTGCTTCGGGTCCCAACGGCGCCCTCCCCCATGCCACCCCCACCGACCGGCGGGTAGAGGCCGGCGATCTCGTGATCGTCGACGTGGGGGCGGTTGTGGACGGCTACCGCAGCGACATGACCCGCACGTTCGTCCTGGGCGATCCCAGCGATCAGGCCGCGGCCATGCTCGATGTCGTCGGCCGCAGCCAGGCGGCCGGCGTCGGCGCGGTGGGCCCGGGCGTCGAGGCGCGAAAGATCGACGGAGCCTGCCGGTCGGTCATACGCGAGGCCGGCATGGGCGACGCCTTCGTGCACGGCACGGGCCACGGGGTCGGATTGGACGTCCACGAGCTGCCCCGGGTTGCCTCGGGCTCCTCCGCGGTGCTCCAGCCCGGAAATGTGCTTACCGTCGAGCCCGGCGTGTACTTTCCCGGATTCGGGGGTGTCCGGGTTGAGGACCTGCTGGTCGTCACCGACGCCGGATGCCGCCCGCTGACTCTTTATCCGAAGACGCCGGTGGTGCCGCTGCCGGCCTGAGGACGCCGCCGCGGCAGGACCGAACACCGAGAACCGACAAGGAGCAGATCTTGCCCACCATCACGACCAACGACCTCAAGAACGGCATGACCCTCGAGCTCGATCAGAACCTGTTCAACGTCGTGGAGTTCCAGCACGTCAAGCCGGGCAAGGGCCACGCCTTCGTGCGCACCACCCTCAAGAACGCCCGAACCGGCGCGGTGGTCGACCGCACCTTCCGCGCCGGCGAGAAGGTCGAGCGGGCGACCATCGACAAGCGCGAGATGCAGATGCTCTACCGCGAGGGCGAGGACCTCGTCTTCATGGACAACGAGTCCTACGACCAGATCACCGTGGCACCCGATGTTCTGGGCGACACGGCCCGGTTCCTCGTGGAGGGATCGGTGGCGGTGATGCTGATGCACGGTACCGAAATCGTCGGCACGGACCTGCCTGCCGCGGTGGAGCTGGCAATAGCCGAGACGGAGCCGGGGATCCAGGGCGACCGGGTGTCGGGCGCCACCAAGCCGGCCACCCTTGAGACAGGCCTGGTCGTGCAGGTTCCGCTGTTCGTGTCGCCGGGGGAGCGGGTGAAGGTTGACACCCGCTCCGGCGCCTACATCGCGCGGGCCTGATCCGGCCTCTCGGCAGTTGGTTCGGCTGTGACTGCTGTTCCCGGTTTCGGGACCCGCCGCGAGGCGCGCGAGGACGCTCTAGCCGTGCTCTACGAGGCCGAGATCTCCGGCGGCTCGTCCGCGGAGGCGCTGGCCCGCCGGGCCGTGCCGCCCTCCGACTACGCGGTGGCACTGGCGCTGGGCGTGGACGCCGACCGCGATCGTGTCGACAGCCTGTTGCGGAGGCATCTGGTGGGATGGCGCCTGGAGCGGCTCGCGGTGGTGGACCGGGCTCTGGCCCGGATCGCGGTCTGGGAGCTGGCCCACCGAGGCGACGTGCCGACGGGCGTCGTGCTGTCTGAGGCCGTGGCCCTGGCCACTCAGTACTGCAGCGCAGACTCGCCCCGCTTCCTCAACGGGGTGCTGCGGGCGGTGGCCGACGAAGTGCGAGGCTGAGGATTCCTGCCGTCGTGTGTGGCGGTGCGGCCGGCGCTGACCGGATGGCCCGCCTGGTCCTGGATGTGCCCCGCCTGGCCGGACCCACCACCGTGCTGAGGCCGTGGCGGGCCACCGACGCCCCGGTGCTGACCGCGGCCTGGCACGACCCGGTGATTCGGGACCGTCTGAAGGTGCCCGAGCCGAGCGACGAGGCCGCGGCCTCACGCTGGATCTCCCAGCGGGAGCGGGCCTGGGCCCAAGGGCGCTCAGTGGATCTGGCGGTGACCGATCTGCCGTCGGGCCAGGTCATCGGCGAGGTGGGGCTCAGCCGGCTCGACCCGGTGCGGTGTGCGGCTCTGGTTGGCTGGTGGATCGCCGAGGGCTGGCGGGGCCGAGGACGGGCCGGCGAGGCGGTCCGGATCATGCTGGACTGGGCGCTGTCGGGGGGGCCGCTGGAAGCGGTGATGGCCGAGATCGATTCCGACAACCCGGCGTCGGCAGCCGTCGCCCGCCGGGCTGGGATGCGCAGGGTCGACGGGCCGCCAGGACGGATCGGGGAATCCTCCCGTCGGGCTGTGCTCGTCTTTGCCCGCACGCGGGACGGCGCGGGGTCGCCCTAGCGTTGGAGCGTCTTCTTCCGGTTTCGTCTGAGCGTCATCGATGACGTATCGTGGCGACCTGCTTTGAAAGGGATGGTAGGACTGTGGATCAAGCGCCCGTGACCATGAGCATGATCGGACCTGTGGCCATGGTGGTTGTTGACGACGGCGCGGATAACACCCTCGACATCGACATCATCAACTCCCTATTGAGCGCCTTTAAGGCTGCACAGGAGCAGGCCCGGGCTGTCGTCCTCGCGGGCCGTCCAGGCTGCTATTCCGTAGGCTTGGACGGGGATCCTTTGCGATCTGGTGGCGAGGCTGCGAGCGACCTGCTCCATAGCGGTACCGAGTTGATCCTGCGCCTCGTGGAGTTCCCCCGCCCGCTGGTGATCGCCTGCACCGGCCATGCTCTGGGGGCGGCCGCCGTCTCCCTGCTGTGTGGCGATGTCCGCATTGGCGGTGCTGGCGACTACAAGATCGGCCTGAACTGGGTGTCTGCCGGCGTGCCGGTGCCGGATCTGGTGGTCGAGTTGGCCCGAGGCCGGTTGTCGCCCCGGCACATGACGATGGCCTGCAACACCGCACACATCTATTCGCCCGATGACGCAGTCGAAGCGGGTTTCCTTGACTCTGTGACAAGCGAGGACGCGGTTGAGCGGGCCGTGTCTGTGGCTGCTGATCTTGCCCAGCGGCTCGATCCCAAAGCGTTCGAGGTCACGCGCATGACCACCTGTCGCTGGCTAACGGACCCCATCATGCGCGCTGCGGGCGATCTGTTACGGACGAAGCACGTTGCCCAGGAGGCCGCCAAGCGTCTCCACGACTAGCCTGCCGCCCGGCTCTAAGGGCTGCTCAAGATGTGCTCAAGGTCGATGATCGGGAGGTCGAAGACGTCGTAGTCGGCATCGATGCGAGGCTCGGCGGTGCGGGCGAAGCTGCGATAGTGCCGCCGCGCGAACCACCAGCGGCCTTGGTCGTCCCGTTCGAGCCGGTCGTGGTAGACGCCGTAGGCGTCGGTGCGGCACCCGTC